>NZ_CAXBCK010000034.1:0-40146 GCF_963974425.1 uncultured Marixanthomonas sp. | reverse complement strand
AATACAGCAAGAGGGAAAAGCGTCGTAACTGCCGATTTGGTTTCAGCCCTAGAAAACCGAACAATTTTAGGCGCAGGATTGGATGTTTTGGAATATGAAAAACTATCGTTCGAGTCACTTTTTTCTGAAAAAGAGATGCCCAAACCACTTCATCAATTGTTGCAAATGGAAAACGTATTGATAAGTCCGCACATAGCGGGTTGGACCGTGGAAAGTAGAATAAAATTGGCCGAAACGATTGTAGAAAAGATACTTGAAGAATTTAAAAGTTAAAGAACATGAAAAAAAGAGTTACAGGTCTTGGCGGGTTTTTCTTTAAAACCAAAGACCCAAAAGCCGTAAAAAATTGGTATAACGAACATTTAGGATTAAACACCGATGATTACGGTTGTACTTTCTGGTGGAAAGATGAAGAGGGTAATAAATGTTCCACCCAATGGAGTCCTTTTGATGAAAAAACAGAATACTTTAAACCCAGCGAAAAAGAGTTTATGATGAACTTTCGGGTTGAAAATTTAGTCGAATTACTAAAAGTGCTCAAAGAGGAAGGCGTTACTGTTGTGGGCGAAATGGAAGAATACGATTATGGCAAATTTGGATGGATTCTTGATCCTGAAGGAAATAAAATAGAACTTTGGGAACCTATTGATAGTGCTTTCTTATAGTAATTTTTCATACTTTTACTTAATAAACAAAATTTAACCAACTACAATCATGGAAGAAAATACAAACGAAGGCTACGACAGCACTAAAAAAAAAACAGATAGTACTGCTGAAAACTTTGAAAAAGAAGCCAAAAGTACAACTAACGAATTTAAAGAAGGCTGGAACCAAGCAACTAATAGCGGTGACAACAAAAAATTAATGGCAGGTATTTTAGCCATTGTTTTAGGGTCTTTGGGTATTCACAAATTTATTTTAGGCTATAATAAAGAAGGTATCATCCTTCTTGTTGCAACCTTAATTGGCTACGCCACCTCCTGCCTAGGCGTTGGTGTTTTTATTTTAATGGCTACAGGAATTGTAGGTCTTATTGAAGGTATTATCTACCTTACCAAAAGTGATGAGGAGTTTTACAACACTTACCAAGTTGGACAGAAACCTTGGTTTTAAAAAACCCTATAAAAAGCTTTCAATCTCTCAATTGAAAGCTTTTCTTTTTTCTTCAATTATAATGCAATCATTACTTTTCTCGATGGCATGTAAAAATCTATACATGTTAAAATTCTACACTTTAAGGTTACATTAGAACCATTTTAGTTCTTTAATCGTATATTTAATGTACTTTGCCGTTTTTAAGTAAATAAACACCAAGAACTTAAAAATTATAAGATTTACTTTTAACTCCCTATTTTATAATATAATGAGCGGTGATACCCACAACAATAAGCAACTAAATGATGACAACCCTATCTTTAATTTTATGCAGGAAGCTGCAAGAATTGGAAGTTGGGAAGTAGACCTTATAACTAACTCTATCCTTTGGAGTAACGTTACAAACGAAATTCACGAAGTTGGATCAGATTATTTACCAAATCTTGAAGAAGGCATCAACTTTTATAAAGAAGGAGAAAACAGAGAAAGAATAACGAAACTGTTTAATAACTGTATAGAAAGCGGCGAAAAATTTGATGGAGAATTCCAAATTATAACTGCTTCAGGTAAAGAAAAATGGGTTCGTTCTATAGGAGCACCTATCTACGATACTAATAAAAAATGTATAAAAGTACACGGAGTATTTCAAGACATTCATGAAAAAACAAAAGCGGCGAAAAAATTAGCGCTCAACGAAGAACGTTTTAGAAAAATATTTGAATATGCCGCTAACGGTATGGCATTGGTAGACTTAAACGGTAAGTGGTTAAAAGTTAACACCGCATTATGTGAGATGATTGGTTATACAAGTGAAGAGTTTTTACAATTGACCTTTCAAGATATAACTCACCCAGAGGATTTGTATTCAGATGTATCTTTATTGAAAGAAATGCTCATTAACGAAAGGGACAGCTATAAAATTGAAAAGAGATATTTTCATAAAAGCGGCTCTATTGTTTGGGCACTTTTATCGGTTTCACTGGTTAAAAATAGTAAAGGCAAACCACAATATTTTGTATCACAAATAAACAATATAACAGAAAGGAAAAAAGCTGAAGAAAAAAACAAAAGGTTACTGGAAGTTACAAAAGATCAAAACACGCGGCTTCTCAATTTTGCACACATTGTTTCTCATAACCTGCGCTCTCACTCTGGAAATTTAGAAATGTTGCTAAGTTTAATGAAGGTAGACGTACCTGAAGCTACTGAAAATGAATTCTTTCCTATGCTACAAAGTGCCGTAGATCATTTACAAGAAACAGTAGAAAATCTAAATGAAGTTGCCGTTGTAAACACGAAGACAATTGAAAGTTTAACCAGCGAAAGCTTATTCAAATACATTGAAAAATCGATTGACAGTATAAAACCTCAAATCTTGGAAAACGATGCAACGTTTAAGAATAATGTAAGCGAAGACATTCAAATAAAAGGAATTCCTGCTTATTTAGACAGTGTTTTTCTTAACTTCTTTACAAATGCATTAAAATATAAAAGCCCAGATCGCACTCCATTGATAACAATAGACACTGAAATAAAAGATGAATTTATAAAGCTAAAAATTGAAGATAATGGTCTAGGTATAGACTTAGAAACTTATGGTGAAAAGCTTTTTGGCATGTACAAAACCTTTCATAAACACAAAGACTCAAGAGGCTTAGGCCTTTTTATCACCAAAAACCAGATAGAGGCTATGGGTGGTAAAATTGAAGTTAGGAGCAAAGTAAATGAAGGAACAATTTTTATTATATATTTACACCATGAAAAAAGTTGATTTAACATGTATTATTGACGATGACCCAATTTTTGTTTTTGGGGCAAAAAGAGTGATGCAATTATCTAATTTTTGCAATGGCTTTCTAATATTTAATCACGGGAAAGATGCTCTTAATCATCTTAAGCCTATAATGGAGGAAGATTCAACAGAAGCATTTCCTGATGTAATTTTACTAGATTTGAATATGCCAGTTATGGACGGGTGGCAATTTTTAGATGAGTTTATTAAAATTAAAACAACAAAAAAGGTTACAATCTATATTGTGAGCTCTTCCATAAATCCTGTGGATTTTGAAAAATCACAAAAATATTCACAAGTTAAAAATTTTGTCATCAAGCCTATTTCTGAAGATAAAATTAAATTTATCATGAATGATTTGACTTCAGAATAGTTACTTTCTTAGTTCTTTTCAGTAGTTTTAATTTGTTATCTTGAAAGTCTTACACTACTCCTTCGACATATGTATAACAAAAAACTACTCCTATGGCTTCTAAAAAACCAGATTTCAGCAATCTTAATGTCCTTTATATTAACTGCACGTTAAAGCAGTCTCCAAGAATGAGCCACACTCGTGGGTTAATAGATGTCTCGGCAAACATTATGAAGGCTGAAGGAGTTTCGGTTGAGATTATTCGCTTTGTAGATTACGATGTAGCACCTGGTGTCTATTTTGATATGACAGAACACGGTGCTAAAAAAGATGTATGGCCCGAACTATGGGAAAAAGTTGATGCAGCCGATATTTTAATTATTGGCAGCCCTATTTGGTTAGGTGAAAAATCTTCGGAAGCAACCAAACTTATTGAACGTTTATATGCTATGAGCGGTAAGCAAAATAAAAAAGGTCAATATTATTTCTACGGAAAAGTAGGTGGATGTATTATTACCGGAAATGAAGATGGGATTAAGCACTGCTCGATGAATATTCTGTACTCCTTACAACACGTGGGGTATAGCATTCCTCCACAAGCAGATTGCGGTTGGATTGGTGAGGCCGGTCCAGGCCCCAGTTATATGGATGAAGAAAGTGATGCCAAAAACAATAGTTTTACCAACCGCAACACAACTTTTATGACTTATAATCTCCTGCATTTAGCAAAATTGCTTAAAGATCAAAGCGGATACCCTGCTTACGGAAACTCACGCGGCGATTGGGATGACGGCACTCGATGGAATTTTGAAAATCCGGAGTATCGTTAATTTTCTTACTCACCCTTCATATATCATTCTTTATTAGTACATTATTAATATAAAAACTAATAAATGGAAAATAAAAAACAAAACTTTGCTCGTTTCGGGGTTGCCACTAAAGGATTGGTCTATTTTTTAATTGGAGGCCTTACCGCTTTGGGAGCTTTTGGACTTGGTGGAGAAAAATCTGGCAGTAGCAATGCGTTGGATTTTATTTCGCAACAGGTGTTTGGAAAAATTTTACTCATTATTACCGCCATTGGCTTGATTGGTTATGTATTCTGGCGTTGGTATCAAGCATTTGCCGACCCAAAAGGTATAGGAACCGATTTCAAAGCAATAGTAAAGCGGGTAAGTTATTTTATAAGTGGTGCTTTTTATGGTCTTTTGGCTTTTTCAGCGGTTAAACAAATAATAGGTAACAGCTCTGGAGGAGGAAAAAGTAGCTTTCTAATTAAATTACTTGATTATAAAATAGTTGTAATTATAATTGGTTTAGCATTGTTGGGAAAATCAATATATGAGTTCTATCAAGCTTATTCGGGAAAATTTCGAGAAGAAGTAGACGAAGCTGGACTGGGTCATAAAGCAAAAAAAGGAATTATAAATGCTGGAAAAATTGGTTTTACCGCTCGGGGTATTGTTGTAGGGATTATGTCATTTTTAATGTTTAGGGCTGCTTTTTCGGCTTCTGGTGAAAAGGTCGATAAAACACAGGCTTTTGACTTTCTTCAAAATGAATTCGGATCCTTGGTTATGGGAATAATCGCCGTTGGTTTAATTGCGTATGGTGTGTTTATGTTTATAAAAGCTAAATACAGCAGTTTGAGTGTAGATTAATCTATTCTTCCTCTTTAGGTTTTCCGTTGGCATATTTTTTTTCCAATTCCTCTTGAAATTCTTCCATAACAGGTTTTACGGTACTTTCAGGCAAATCGGCAATTCGAATGTACATTAAACCATCTACCGCGTTGTTAAACAGCGGATCTACATTAAAAGCTACTACTTTTGCATTTTGTTTAATGTATTTTTTTATTAATACTGGAAGGCGTAAATCACCTGGTTCTACTTCATCAATTATTTTATCAAATTTGTTAAGATCTGCTTCACTTTCATCAAAAATAAAGTCTTTATCGGCATCTTTCAAAGTTACCTTATATTCCTTTTTAGGTTTAATATATTGTGCCACGTATGGATCGTAATAGTTTGATTTCATAAATTCAATCATCAAACTTTTACTGAAATCGGAAAATTTATTACTAATACTTACCCCACCAATTAAATAACGGTGATTTGGAAATCGAAGCGTGGTGTGTACAATCCCTTTCCATAATAAGAAAAGTGGCATTGGTCTTAACTGATACTCTTTAATGATAAAAGCGCGCCCCATTTCGATGCTTTTACTCATCATAGGGAATAATTCTGGATCGAACCTAAATAAATCCTGTAAATAGAAACCATCGATACCAAATTGCTTAAAAATTTGTTCGCCAAGCCCCATACGATAAGCTCCAGCTAACTTTTTGGCATCATTATCCCATAAAAACATATGGTGATAATAGGCATCAAATTTATCAAGATCGACAGCATTATTGGTTCCTTCTCCTACTTCCCTGAATGTAATTTCTCGTAAACGTCCTATTTCACGAAGTATATTGGGTATGGTTTCGGCTTGAGCCAAAAACACTTCATAGTTTTTACTAATAAGCAACCGTTTATCATTTTGGCGGAGCTTTTCAATTTCGGGCTCCAAGGCTTCTAAGGGAATGGGTCCTGCAATTTTTTTGGGCAACTTTGGTATTTTTAAAGATTTTGGAATGTTATCCAATAATTTTTTCTTCTGAAATGGATTAGCAAGAACATACGTTTTTCTTCTTAAAATATTAGTAAAATCCTCTAAAGATTCATGTTCTGCTTGATCTTTTACCGAAGTGGCATTCCCAATTCGCACTTTAATAACACGCTCCTTTTGGGTCAATAATTCCGAAGGTAATTTGGCCGTCCGTAAGGTATCGTTCAGTTTTGCCATTCTATAAAACAACTTGCTGTTTTTAGCATGAAAATAGATAGGTACAACTGGAACCTCAGCCCTCTTAATTAATTTCATAGCAGCTGGTTCCCACGGTTTATCGACTACCAACTTATCGTCTCTGTAAGTTGAAACTTCCCCAGCAGGGAAAATACCTAAAGGATGCCCTTCTTTAACATGGGCCAAAGCATGTTTAAACCCCATTAAGCTTGATTTTACATCCTTTCTGTCTTCAAAAGGGTTAACCGGCATAACATACGGTTTTAATGGCTCAATACGATGTAATAAAAAGTTTGCGATAATTTTAAAATCGGGACGATGCTCTAATAGCAATTTCAACAAAAGAATGCCGTCTATACCTCCTAAAGGATGATTAGATATCGTTATAAAAGGACCTGTTTTTGGAATTCTTTTTAAATCTTCTTCAGGAATCTCAAAATTAATTTCAAACTCTTCTAAAAGGGCATTTATAAATTCAAGATCGCTTAAATGTTTATTGCGGTCATAAATCTTGTTGAGGGTAGAAATATTAAGCACTTTCATTAAGGACCAGCCCATAAAAGTACCCAGAAAGCCGAGGTTATCGACATTAATGGCTTTGGCCACTTCTTTAGCATTCACTAATCCCATAGAATTTTTAATTTTGAACCTGTTTCAATTGGATCCCTAACACAAATATAGCGAAAGCAATTCAACTAATTTTCAACAATAATTTGAACGGTGTCCCTACTTTCCTGTTTTAATAACACGTTTCTGTTTTCGGTCAATGCTCTAATTTCTGAAGGAACAGAGTGCCTAATGGTGTATAATGTTACCCCTTCATTCCATTTAACTTTAAACTTTTCGCGAAGCTTTACTAATAATTCATCTAGCTTATCATACTTATTGTCAACGCAAACCGAAAAACTAATGGCCGAATTTTGAATTAATTCCACCTTCATTTTATACTTGTGCAACCACTTAAAAACATCGCCTATGTGGTCTTCCATCATAAAACTGAAATCCAAAGAGGAAAGTGAAATAAGCACTTGATTATTCTTTAAAATAAAACACGATGTCTTAGGGTCTAACGTAACGCCTTTACCTACGCAAGTCCCTTCATCTTCGGGATTGTAAAATGATTTTACATATAACGGAATCTCTTTTCGTTGTAACGGTTGCAAAGTTTTTGGGTGAATTACCGAAGCACCATAAAAAGCAAGTTCAATCGCTTCTCGATACGATATTTTATTCAATAGTTGAGTTTTACTGAAATACCTTGGATCTGCATTTAAAACCCCTGGAACATCTTTCCAGATAGTAACAGACTCTCCATTTAGGCAGTACGCAAAAATTGCTGCGGTATAATCACTCCCTTCACGCCCTAATGTGGTTGTGAAGTTATTTTCGTGTTCAGCTCCTAAAAAGCCTTGTGTTACTGTAATGCCGGCAGGAGATACATTATCGATAATTCGTTTTTGTGTCACTTCCCAATCCACTTTCGCATCACGGTAATTAGCGTCGGTTTTAATACAGCCGCGAACATCTAGCCAAGTGTTTTTAATATTCTCTTCAGAAAGGAATGTAGAAACAATTGTTGTAGAAATCAACTCACCGTAGCTTACTATTTGATCATAAACAAAGGCGTGATTTTTTGATTTTGAAGAAGCTAAGAACCCTTTTAATTGATCAAGAAGTCCTGAAACAGCCTTATAAATAGCATGTTCTTGATTAGGAAATAACTCTTTTAGAATATCGTAATGATAGGTTTCAATAGTTAATAGGTGGTCTTTTAATGTATCGCTTTTTGCTAAGTGAGCAGTAACTACTTCTTCCAGCGCATTGGTCATTTTACCCATCGCCGAAACGACAACTACTAGATCTTTTTCTCCGGTTTTTTTAAGTACGGTTGTTACATTTTTAACCCCCTGAGCATCTTTAACCGATGCCCCTCCAAACTTAAATACTTTCATCTATAAATTTTCAACAAAGTTTTTAATTCCTTCTTCGTCCATTTGTACGGTGTACCATTGTTTTTGGAGCGAAGCTCCAGTATCTTCATAAAACTTAATGGCATTTTTATTCCAATCGAGTACGATCCATTCTATTCGTTTCACGCCATGAGAAGCGCCAAATTTTATTACTTCGGAATAGATGGCAATTCCCAAACCTTCACCTCGGTACTCTTTTTTCACCATTAAATCTTCTAAATGCAAGGTTTTACCTTTCCACGTAGAAAACCGAAAATAAACCAATGCCATTCCCACTACTTCACCATCTTCTTTTTCAGCAATAAAACAATCGAACAAGGGATCATCCCCAAAACCTTCTTTCACTAAGTCTTTTGAAGTTATTTCGACTTCGTGTTCCATTTTCTCGTAATCTGCCAACTCCTTTATCAAGTGTAATACGGCAGGCATATCTTCTTTAGTACTTTTGCGAATGTTGAAATCCATCTTATTTTTGGTTTAATTAAAATACGCTTTGGACAAAAATATCGATATTTGCGACTAAAATCCATCTATTAAGATAAAAATGGCAAACAAAAACAAAACGTTAGGCGAATTTATTATTGAAAATCAAGAGGAGTTTAAGTACTCTTCGGGCGAATTATCCCGCTTAATTAACTCCATTCGCTTAGCGGCTAAAGTGGTTAACCACGAAGTTAATAAGGCAGGCTTAGTAGATATTTTAGGGACAGCAGGCGATCAAAACATACAAGGTGAAGATCAGCAAAAATTGGATGTCTATGCCAATGAAGCTTTTATAAATACGCTAACCAATAGAGAAATTGTTTGTGGGATTGCAAGTGAAGAAGAAGACGATTTCATCAACATTCAAGGCCGGAACGAAAAAAACGACAATAAATATGTGGTTTTAATCGATCCGTTGGATGGCTCCTCAAACATCGATGTAAATGTTTCGGTTGGGACTATCTTTTCTATTTATAGACGCGTAACCCCTTCCGGCTCCCCTGTTACGATTGACGACTTTTTACAACCTGGAAACCGCCAAGTTGCAGCTGGTTACATTGTCTACGGAACCTCAACCATGATTGTTTATACAACTGGTCACGGTGTAAACGGTTTTACATTAAACCCAGCCATTGGAACGTATTATTTGTCACATCCAAATATGAAGTTCCCTAAAGATGGCAACATCTATTCCGTAAACGAAGGAAATTATATCCATTTTCCACAAGGCGTAAAAGATTATATTAAATACTGCCAAAAAGAAGAAGGAGACCGCCCTTACACAGCTAGATATATAGGTTCTATGGTTTCAGACTTCCATAGAAACTTAATTAAAGGCGGGATTTACATTTACCCAAGCACCTCTAAAAATCCAGATGGAAAGCTTCGGTTATTATACGAATGCAATCCTATGGCCTATTTAACCGAACAAGCTGGCGGAAAAGCCAGTGATGGCTATACGCGTATTTTAGATATTCAACCTACCGAATTACATCAACGGGTTCCTTTTTTCTGCGGAAGTGTAAATATGATGGGAAAGGCAGAGGAGTTTATGAGGGATGCGCAATAAAAAAACACCCAAAGCCATTTTATAAACTTTGGGTGTTCCCATTATATTTCTGTAACTCTTAGCTACTTATCTCTGTTCAGTAAATACCGATAATCTTCAAGGTTTAATCCGCCGTCGTAGATTTCGATAGAGCGTTTAATTAGTTTTTGGGCCAATTCTGCCGTGTATCCTAATCCAATTGCATAACGTTCAATCAAAAAACGTTCGTGATCGTCTATTTCGTGATCGGCAAAGATCATTTCAAAAAGATCGTGCATACGCTCTAAACGTCTATCAGAGCTGTTTGGTGGGTTTATTGGATACTTTGTAGGATTTTTAATCACTTCTTGATATTCATCTTCTTCAATATTCAATTTTCGCGCAAAACGCTTCAATAGTTTTTCTTCTTCTTCGTTCAATTCACCATCGATGGCTGCAATGTTTGCAATAGAAGCAAAATGGCTCAAATTTCTGGAGTGTTCTCCTCTTTCAAAAAGGTCTGTAAATGACATAGTATCGTATTAAGCTACAAATATAAAATATTTACAAATCAAGTTTAGCAAACTAGACTTTTTTATTTTTTCAGAAAATACCGTTCGCTAAATTTTTCTTAATTCAAAAAGAATTCACCTTTTAAACTTTTAACTTTAAAAGTCTATGAAAAAAACACTACAAATTGCCAATATTCTTGCCTTTTTGGCTACCGTTTTTGTGAACTACCTCTCAAACACCGGTGCGATGAACGACACCACAATCGGTGAAGTTTCTGCTTCCAAGCCCAATTTATTTACTCCAGCAGGTTATGCATTCTCGATTTGGGGATTTATTTATTTGTTATTGTTAGGGTTTGTAATCTATCAAAGTCGAAGTCTTTTCAGAAAAGTAAGAGACGATGCTTTTGTGCTGAAAACTGGCTGGTGGTTCGTCCTCTCTTGTGTAGCCAATATTATGTGGGTTACCTTTTGGCTCTACGGATATATTAGTTTTTCTATACTAGCAATGTTCGTTTTACTGTTTTCACTTTTAAAAATTGTGATGAACAACCGTATGGAATTGTGGGACGCACCTATTTCAGTCATAACATTTTTATGGTGGCCTTTTGTTTTTTACAGCGGATGGATTACTGTAGCAAGTATTGCTAACATTGCTGCATACTTAAGTAGTATCGGCTGGGACGGTTGGGGAATTTCTGAAACTTCTTGGACTGTAATAATGGTCATAATAGCTGGAATCATCAACTTAATCGTAACTTGGAAACGCAATATGCGCGAATTTGCGTTAGTAGGTGTCTGGGCTTTAATCGCCATTGCAGTCGCGAATTGGGACAGCAACCAAGCAGTCGTTTACGCAACCTTGATAACAGCTGCTGTGTTATTTATAAGCAGCGCCGTTCATTCTTTTCAAAACAGAGATACTAGTCCAGTACAGAAATGCAAAGAGCATTTTGGAAAAGATTAGGACTTTTTCAGCTTAATCGGTCTGTTTTTTTCGATTTTCGATTTCAGTTTCAATTTCTTTACACCATTCCCTTAATATCGTTACCCCACGTTGGGTAGGCAAAAATCATGGCCTTTAAATCTTCGCATTTTAATTTCCCACACATCGCGAGGACAAAAAGATTAATCATTTCACTAGCGTGTGGTGCTATAATGTGTGCTCCTAAAATTAAGTTTCGGTCCTTATCGACTATGGTCTTATAAGCATAGGTTTCTTCATTAATTCGTTTTGCATTAAACCACGAAGGCACGCTTTTAGACTCCACTACAATATCGTAGCCTTGTTTTTTAGCTTCTTCTTCGGTCAAACCAATAGCAGCGACTTGCGGCAAGGTAAATACTACGGAAGGAACCGGTGGGAAATCCATTTTCAATACGTTATTTTTCCGAATGTTTTTTGAAACCACTCGCGCTTCTTGAGAGGAAGTAGGCGTTAACGGTAGCGAACCACTTGCCGAAACATCGCCACAGGCATACACCGACGGATTGGTGGTATTTTGAAGAAACTCATTAACTGAAACGCCTCCTTTTTCAGAAGCAACATTTCCTTTATCTAAATCCAATTCGTCTATCGAAGGTACGCGTCCTGCTGTATTAAAAACGGCTCTAGCTTTAACGGAACCCTCTTTTCCGTCTTTCTGAAAAATGACACGATGATTTTTTTGTAATTCCTCCACCTCTGTTACTTGAGCGTTGAAAATAAAATCAATTCCTATTTTTTCTGAAGCTTCTACAAGATGATTGACAATATCTTCATCAAAAGGCATCAAAGGCCTTGGGGCAAACTCGACCACGGTAACTTTTGCACCACAGCGCGCAGCAATATGAGCAAACTCCATCCCAATATAACCAGCGCCTACAAAAACAATACTTTCTGGTAGCTCTGATAACTCTAAAAAGTCGTCACTCGTTTTTAAATGTTCTCTTCCGGGTATTTTTAACTCTAAAGGTTTTTGTCCTGTTGCAATGACTATCTTTTTAGCTTTCACCGTTTTTCCTTCTACAGAGAGCGTATTTTCCTCTAAAAACTGGGGTGATTGGTGGTACATAGCAATTCCAGCTTCTTCTAAATCGCGTTCAGTAGCTGCGGGAACAGCTTCAGTAAAATTTGATTTAAATTTTTGTACGTCTTTCCAGCTTACTTCAGGAACAGATGTAATTCCCTTTCCTTTTAAATTTTCAGTCAATTGTATGGCCTCAGTAACGCCTACCAACACTTTTTTAGGATCACACCCCCGATTAGCACACGTGCCACCAAATTCTCTATTATCAGCAATAGCGACACTCATTCCAGCTTCAACACAATCGTACGCCACGCTTTTACCAGCGGTTCCTGTTCCTATTACAAATACGTCAAATTCTTCTATAGCCATCTTAATATATTGTTTTAATTACACCACCATCTACTCGCAAAGCTGCACCATTTGTCGCAGATGCTAACGGACTCGCCACGTACGCAATCATTGAAGCTACTTCTTCAGGATATGCGAATCGTTGGATTAGAGAAGTGGGACGTTCGGTCTTAAAAAAACCGTTTTCTACTTCCTTTTTAGATTTTCCATCGTTTACCCCTGTCATATCTTTTACGCCGCTTGAAAATGTAGGTCCGGGTAACACACTGTTTACAGTTACATTAGTCCCCTTAGTGGTTTCTGCAAGACCACGAGAAACAGCTAATTGTGCTGTTTTCGTCATTCCGTAGTGAATCATTTCTACTGGAATATTTATCGCACTTTCACTTGAAATAAATATAATGCGACCCCAATTATTTTTCATCATTTTCGGTAAAAACGCACGTGATAAGCGTATGCCACTCATGACATTTACATCGTAAAAACGCTGCCAATCTTCATCTGGAATATCTAAGAATTCTTTTGGATCAAATATTCCCACGTTATTCACTAAAATATCTACTTCTTGTACTTCTTCAATAAGTTTTCCTACTTCAACAGCATTTGAAAAATCACACGAAATTCCTGTAACCCTAGCACTTTTTACACTTTTTTTCAAAGTACTTTCTGCACTTTTCACAGATTGCTCACTGCGTCCATTTAGAATTACATGAGCTCTTTCTTCAGCAAATAGTTTTGCGGTTGCATAGCCAATTCCTTTTGTTGATCCTGTGATGAGGACTCGTTTATCTTTCAGTTTTAAATCCATCAATTTTTTTTCTTGCGTTTGTATCGATAGACCAATAATTATGGTCTAAATTTTTAATTAATAAAAAGAAAAAGATTGCATACACCATTTGGGTTCCTACGGCCCCCCAATCTTCTTTGAAAGCAGAACCTAAGATTAATAATGCAATTAGAAATCCTCCGGCAGCGGCTGCATATTTAGTCTTCCAGCCTATTAATAGTAGACTTCCTATTATAAATTCAATAAAAGGTATACCAAAGGCAAATGAGGTTACTAAAATTTCAGGTAAGTAGGTTTCAGAAAAACCTTTTACTATTCCGTTTGCAAAAGCTTCCAGTTTAGGTATCCTAACCAATCCGTGGACCAATAGATTAATCCCGATGGTTATTCGGGCAATAAAAAATGCTAACTGATTATTACTAATCTTTTTCATAGCAACTAAAATTACTCAATGCAACACCCTAATTGTGTTATGAAAATGATAAAACTCTATGTGGCAGCTTAGAATAAGAAGATAAGATACTATCTTTGCGCCTTTATGAGCAAAACTCTCGTTAATACGCTTTTTTCAAAGGCTGATGAAACCCTAAAGCTAGGGGAAGCTATATCTGGTTCGCAACAACAAATTTCGGTTTCAGGCTTAGTTGGCTCTGCAACTTCAATCGTTATTTCTGAAGCTTTTAAAGTTTCAGAAAAACCATTCCTTCTTATTTTAAATGATAAAGAAGAAGCAGCTTACCATTTGAATGATTTAGAACAATTACACGGTGACGAAAACGTGTTATTTTATCCTGGAAGTTATCGCCGGCCGTATCAAATTGAAGAAACCGACAATGCCAATGTATTGTTGAGAAGCGAAGTGCTGAACCGGATAAATTCTCGACGGAAACCAGCTATTATTGTTACCTATCCGGAAGCCCTATTTGAAAAAGTAGTAACCCGAAAAGAGCTTGAAAAAAACACTTTAAAGTTAAAAGTAGGCGAAGAAGTATCCATCGATTTTGTAAATGAAGTGTTGTTTGAATATAAATTTAAACGCACCGATTTTGTTACCGAACCTGGTGAATTTTCGGTTCGTGGGGGAATTTTAGATGTGTTTAGTTTTAGTAATGACGAGCCGTATCGTATTGAGTTTTTTGGCGATGAAGTAGATAGCATCCGTACGTTTGATGTAGAAACACAACTTTCTGATGTACAATTAAAGAAAATATCCATCATCCCGAATGTGGAAAATAAGATGATGGAAGAAACGCGTGAAAGTTTCTTAAAATACATCGCTTCAAAAACCGTGGTTTTTCTGAAAAATGAAGAGCTATTAAGCAGCAGCATTACAAAATTATTTGAAAAAGCAACCCATGCTTTCAACGAAGCTTCTGGCGAAATAAAGCAAAGCGAACCGCAAGAATTGTTTTGCACTTCTGAATTATTAAAAAGCCAACTCTCTGAATTTACAACCGTAACATTAGATAGTAAAAACAGTAACGAGGCGATTCATTTCAACACAAAACCGCAACCATCGTTCAACAAACAATTTAATTTGTTGATTGATAACTTAAACGAAAACGTTGAAAAAGGTTATAAAAACTACATTTTTTGTAGTAGTGAACAACAAGCAAAGCGTTTTCACGACATTTTTGAAGATGCCGAGCAACACGTAAAGGAATACCAAACGATTGTATTTCCTTTGTTTCAAGGGTTTATCGATGACAATCAAAAAAATGTGTGTTATACCGACCATCAAATTTTTGAACGGTATCATAAATTTCAGCTTAAGAACGGGTATGCCAAAAAACAGGCAATTACCTTAAAAGAGTTGACCAACCTTGAAGTAGGCGATTACGTGACCCATATTGATCACGGTATTGGAAAATTTGGCGGACTTCAGAAAATTGATGTAGAAGGGAAGCAGCAAGAAGCCATCAAACTCATTTATGGCGAACGCGATATTCTGTACCTTAGCATCCATTCACTTCATAAAATCACCAAATATAATGGCAAGGACGGAAAAGAGCCCAAAATATATAAATTGGGAAGTGCCGCTTGGAAAAAATTAAAGCAAAAGACCAAAAAACGGGTTAAACAAATTGCTTTTAACTTGATTGAGCTATACGCTAAACGTCGTTTGCAAAAAGGGTTTGCATATGACCCCGATTCGTATTTACAAGCTGAATTGGAATCGTCTTTTATGTATGAAGACACACCCGATCAATCTACCGCGACTGAAGATGTTAAGCGCGACATGGAAAATGAGCGCCCAATGGACCGGTTAATCTGTGGCGATGTAGGTTTCGGAAAAACGGAAGTTGCCGTTCGCGCTGCTTTTAAAGCTGTGGATAATAACAAACAGGTTGCTATATTGGTGCCGACCACCATTTTGGCGTTTCAACATTTTAAAACGTTCACGGAGCGATTGGCTGATATGCCTGTAAACGTTGATTACCTTAACCGTTTCCGCACCACAAAAGAACGTCGGACTGTTATAGAAGGATTAAAAGACGGAAAACTTGACATTGTGATTGGCACGCATCAATTGGTCAACAAATCGGTTGAATTTAAAGACCTTGGGTTATTGATTATTGATGAAGAACAGAAATTTGGCGTCGCTGTAAAAGACAAACTGAAAACCATAAAGGAAAATGTAGACACGCTTACTTTAACCGCTACGCCCATCCCGAGAACGTTGCAGTTTAGCTTAATGGCCGCACGGGATTTGTCGGTTATTACCACGCCGCCACCCAACCGCTATCCAGTGGAAACACACGTAATCCGTTTTGGCGAAGAGAGTATTCGTGATGCAGTTCGATATGAAATATCACGTGGCGGACAAGTCTTTTTTGTTCACAACCGCATTGAAAATATTAAAGAAGTTGCCGGAATGATTCAGCGCTTGGTTCCAGATGCTAAAATAGGGATTGGTCACGGGCAAATGGATGGTAAAAAACTAGAAAAACTCATGCTCGGTTTTATGAACAATGAGTTTGATGTTTTGGTTTCAACCACCATTATTGAAAGCGGATTGGACGTACCAAATGCCAACACGATTTTCATCAATAATGCGAATAATTTTGGTCTTTCTGACTTACACCAAATGCGTGGACGAGTAGGTAGAAGTAATAAAAAAGCGTTCTGTTATTTTATTACACCACCTTATTCGGCTATGACTGAAGAAGCCCGAAAACGAATTACGGCTTTAGAGCAATTTTCAGAATTAGGTAGCGGATTAAACATCGCTATGAAAGATTTAGAAATCCGTGGCGCAGGAGATTTATTAGGCGGAGAACAAAGCGGATTTATTAACGAAATTGGGTTTGAAACCTATCAAAAAATTCTTTCCGAAGCGATTGATGAACTCAAAGAGAAAGAATTTAAAGATCTGTATGAAGGCACCGAACACGAAAAGAAGGATTTCGTAAAAGAAACCGTGCTCGACACCGATTTTGAATTGCTTTTCCCTGATGATTACATCAATAACATTACGGAACGGCTTAATCTGTACACCAAATTAAACCAACTAAATACCGAGGAAGAGCTTCAGCAATTTGAAAAAGAATTAATTGACCGTTTTGGCGAACTTCCTGAACAAGTTGTAGACCTATTAAACAGCGTTCGTATTAAATGGATTGCTATTAAAATGGGACTGGAACGCGTTATTATGAAGAAAAACAAGTTGGTCGGTTATTTTGTGAGCGATCAACAAAGTGCGTATTATCAGAGTCCGGCATTTACAAAGGTCCTGCAATACGTCCAAAATCATCCTCAGCGAGTAACGATGAAGGAGAAGAAAACCCGTAACGGTTTGCGGTTGTTGTTAACGTTTGATAGGATTACTTCAGTAAATAGAGCATTGGACGCGTTAGCGCCTTTTAGAGAATAATTTAATCAAACAAAGGAGAAGATAAGTACCGATCGCCTCGATCGCAAATCACCGCTACAATTACACCACTTTCTAAGGTTTCGGCTAATTTTAATGCAGCCGTAACACTACCGCCGCTGCTCATTCCGGAGAACACACCTTCTTCTTCGGCCAAACGTTTTGCCATTGCTGTAGCTTCGGTTTCGCTCACTTCAATTACTTGATCCACTTTTTTAGGATTGAATATTTTAGGTAAATACGCTTTCTCCCACTTTCGAATACCCGGAATTTTTGAACCGTCTGTTGGCTGCGCTCCTACAATTTGAATGTTTGTATTCTTTTCTTTTAAATAAGTAGACGTGCCCATAATGGTTCCCGTCGTTCCCATTGCTGAAACAAAGTGCGTTATTTTCCCTTCAGTATCGTTCCAAATTTCAGGACCTGTGGTTTTATAATGCGCTTTCCAATTATCATCATTCGCAAATTGATTAAACGAATAGTAACCCTCGTCTTTTACTTTCTGCTCAGCATAATCCCGTGCCCCTTCTATTCCAATATCGGATGACGTTAACGTAACTTTTGCGCCGTATGCTCGCATGGTTTGCACGCGCTCCTTTGTAGAATTTTCGGGCATCACGAGTTCTATCTTAAGCTTAAAAATCCCTGCTATCATCGCTAGCGCAATTCCTGTGTTTCCACTTGTCGCTTCAATAAGTTTCGAATTTTCATCAATTTCACCTCTTTCCAAAGCAGACTTAATCATATTATACGCCGCTCGATCTTTTACACTTCCGCCCGGGTTGTGACCTTCCATTTTTAAAAGTAAGGTGATGTTTGGGTTTTTAAGTAAGGTTTTGGCTTCAATTAGAGGAGTGTTTCCTATAAAATCGGTTATATTTTTAAACATTTTCTGTTGTTTTAATTTTCACTTCATTGGTATTTGAAACAATAGAATTAGACGGAATAGAGTCGGTAATCCACGTGTTTCCCCCAATTACACTATTTTTACCAATGGTTGTTTTTCCACCCAAAATAGTTGCATTGGCATAAATAACTACGCTATCTTCAACCGTTGGATGGCGTTTTATATTTCGTAGATTTCTTGCTACTGAAAGCGCTCCTAAGGTAACCCCTTGGTAAATTTTTACGTTATTTTTAATAATCGTGGTTTCTCCAATTACCGTACCTGTTGCATGGTCTAGAAAAAAGGACTCGCCTATTTTCGCACCAGGATTAATATCGGCTCCTGAAATATGGTGAGCATATTCACTCATAAGTCTAGGCACTAATGGCATTTCCACTTTATACAGCTCGTGGCTCAATCGATAAATTACAATGGCGTAAAACCCTGGGTACGATAAATAAACCTCTTCTATAGAGTTAGCCGCAGGATCGTTATCAACAAATGCTTTGGCATCTTTATTTAGTTTCTCTAAAATTTTTGGAAGTTTCTGCAAATAGGATTTCCAAAGTTTTTTACACGGTTTTTCGGGTTCCCAACAAGCAATATCCACTAATTCTTCAAAAAGCGTTTCTAACGTATCTAAATTTTTTGAAACCGATGTTTCCGAATCGAATAAGGTGTAAAATAATAGTTCAGTAAATTCTTCGGTTCGTTCTTTTAGCCGATACTTTAAATTAGGGTTTTCTTTTTGTTGCTGAATGGCTTGAATAATATCTTTTTTGGTAGAATTCATAAATAGAAGCTAAAGTTGGATAAGTCGATTTCCTTATTTCAAAATTACAGAAATACCAGTAGAAGATTCCCTTTTTCAGAAATGATAAAAAGCATTCTCTATATGCTCTAGCTTCTCAGTAGTTTTGTTTTTTAACACCGCAATAATATCAAAACGTACCTCTTTATCTAGGTTGTTTATAACCATATACTCATTGGCAGCTTTTACCAATAGCTTTATTTTTCCTTTGGTGACAAAACTCTGTGGGTCCCCAAAAAAAGCACTGTTACGGGTTTTTACTTCTATAATTACGATGGTATTTTCTTCTTTTTGAGCGATAATATCTATTTCGGCTTTATCGTAGAAGAAATTACGTTCTAAAATTTGGTAGCCGTTTTTTAGAAGATAATCTGCTGCTAATTGCTCGCCAATTTTTCCAAGTTCGTTGTGGTGTGCCATACCATTTCAGGATTACACCTCACAAGATAACCATTAAATTTGAAAAGCGTTTCCATTAAAATACGTATCGAATAAGCAAACTGAAAGTACCAGTTAACATATATAGTTCTTGTATAATAGGTATGTTTGGTGTAAATTTACACCAAAATAAACATTATGGCTAGGCAAAGTATTTCATTTACACAACCGAATAACGACTGGTTAAAGGATCAAGTTGATAATAAAGAGTATGCTAGCAAAAGTGAGTTGGTAAACGATTTAATAAGACAAGCAAGAAAGCAACAAGTTCAAATTGATTGGATACGTGCTAAACTGGAAAAAGCTGAAAATAGTGGGTTTACAAATGATAGTAAAGAGCAAATATTAGCAAAATCAAAGACCTTACTTAATGGCTAAGTACAAATTAAGTAATGCAGCTAAAGAAGACTTAATTAGAATTCATCACTACGGTGTCAAGAAATTTGGAATGGTACAAGCTGACAATTATTTTGATACATTTTTTGAGTATTTTGACATCATTGCCCAACGGCCCTTCTCATTTGAATCGGTTGACTTTATAAAAACCGGATATCGCCGTTGTGTATGTGGTTCTGATAGCATTTATTACAGGATCAATAATAACACTGTAGAAATTATGGCTATAATTGGAAGACAGGATTTAGACACTGTTTTTCAGTAAACATAAAATTGCGACTTCCTCGCCAACTTTTCCAAGTCCGTTGTGGTATGCCACACCATTTTTAAGATTACACCTCACAGGATAACCATTAAAATTGAAAAGAATAACCTTCGAAACCCCAAGCAAATAAGGTTGGTTATTGTTAACTTTGTTGATATGATTATACCCTATAACATTTCAGAAAAAACCAATTCTATTATAAAAAAGAAGAGCTATGAAAAAAATAATTCTAATTCTAAGTGTAATGCTGAGCAGTAGTTTAATGATTGGACAGCAAACAATGACGCCCGAACTGTTATGGCAAGTAAAACGCTTAAGCGTGATGGGACTGGACCAAGACGGTTCTACTATCTTTTTTAAAGTAAAAACACCAAACATTAAAGAAAATGATTTTGACACCAAATACTTTAAAATGCCTGCCTCGGGAGGTACTATAGTCGAAATTAATGAAGACGCTGTCAATGCAAACGACAAAAACATTTCACCAGATGGCACCTATAAATTGTTTGATGAAGAAGTTCAGATTGAAGCCATTGAAGGAAAAGATGTGTATAAAAATCTGGAAGAGTCTAACGCCTATATTTTTTCCGATTTAGACATCCGCCATTGGGACAAATGGCAAGATGGTAGCTATAATCACTTATTCTATAAAGAAGCAGGAGCAGACGACAATACCGGCACCGATATTATGCCGAAACAACCTTACCACACGCCACAACGTCCGTTTGGTGGTGACGAGGATTACATTTGGTCGCCAGACAGCAAAAACATTTATTATGTAAGTAAGAAGTTAAAAGGCAAAGAGTACGCTACCAGCACGAATACCGATATTTATAAATACAATTTAGCGTCTAAAACCACCGAAAACATTACTAAAGACAACAAAGGCTACGATACTAGTCCGGCGTTTTCATCAAAAGGGGCTTTGACGTGGTTGCAAATGAAAGCCGATGGGTACGAAAGCGATAAAAATGATATCGTTGTTTTAGAAAACGATGTGAAGCAAAACCTTACTGCACAATGGGATGGTACGGTAAATAGTTTCTTGTGGAACAACGACGGAACTGAAGTGTATTTTACCGCTGCTGTTGACGGAACCATTCAGCTTTTTAAAGTGAATTATCCAGGTAAAAAACGAATCGCACCAGTAGTAAAACAACTTTCGAAAGGTCAGTTTGATGTAACGAGTATTATTGCTCAAAAAAACAATACGCTGTTGGTTACCAGAACTGATATGAACCATGCTGCCGAAATATTCAGTTTCGATTTAAAAGACAATACGTTTAAGCAGTTAACGAATATCAACTTAGATTTATACAACAGCATCGACTTACCAAAAGTTGAAAAGCGAACGGTAACCACTACCGACGGCAAAGAAATGTTGGTTTGGGTTATTTTACCCCCAAATTTTGATGCTTCTAAAAAATATCCAACCTTATTATATGCACAAGGTGGTCCGCAAGCACCGCTATCACAGTTTTATTCCTACCGTTGGAATTTCCAATTGATGGCTTCGCAAGGATATATTGTTGTAGCGCCTAACCGTCGTGGTATGCCAGGTCACGGTGTGGAATGGAACGAAGCTATTAGCAAAGATTGGGGCGGACAAGTAATGGAAGATTACCTTTCTGCTATTGATGAAATTGCTAAAGAACCATATGTTGACAACGACCGATTAGGAGCCGTTGGCGCAAGTTATGGTGGGTATTCAGTATTTTATTTAGCTGGAATCCATAACAACCGATTTAAATCGTTTATTGCTCACGATGGCGTATTCGATACTAGAAGTATGTACGGTACAACCGAAGAATTATTCTTTGTAAACCACGATTTTGGCGGACCGTATTGGGATAAAAACAATGCAACAACTCAAAAAGTATATAATGAGTTCAACCCAATTACCAAGGTATCAAACTGGGACACGCCTATTTTAATCATTCAAGGTGGGAAAGATTATCGTGTACCGATTGAACAAGGTTTAAGCGCCTATCAAGCTGCACAGCTATTAGGGATAAAAAGCAAATTGCTTTATTTCCCTGAAGAAAACCACTGGATACTGACCCCACAAAATGCACTCGTCTGGCAAAACGAATTCTTTAAGTGGTTACAAGAAACACTTTAATTTTCAAATCCCCTTTTCACGTGGAAAGGGGATTTTTTTATATTTTTAGTTACTCAACACTAATCAAAAAACATGATCGCCGTAGCAATTTTTTTTATCATCCTCGGTATACTGATTAAATACGGTAAACTATATTTTTTAATGGCTGGCTATAATACGATGTCAAAAGAGGAGAAAGCCAAAGTTGATGTCGATGGAATTGCAACTGTGTTCAGAAACGCCATGTTTGGAATGGCTTTTATAATGATAATCGGCTATTTTGCTGCTACGTGGTTTGAAAATTCCGAAATTGAAACCATCGCTTTTTACGGGGCATTAATCGTAGGGATTCCTTATTTATTGATACGGTCTAATTCAAAAAAATACAAGATTGATAAATAGCGTTTAAAAAGTAAGCTTCGCATCTACTTCATTTACTTCCAACGTAACGTTTCGTCCCATAATCAACGCTCGATTGTCTTTTATATGACCTGCAGGTGCATTAAAACATACCGGATACTCATATTCTGAAACAGCTTCGGCAATAATTGCTGCAGCCGTTTTTCCGAAAGGAATGGTATTGTCATTCATATCGCTCATGCCACCAACCACCAATCCGGATATGTTTTTTAAAAACCCAGTACGTTTTAGGTTTTGCATCATCCGGTCAATATGATACAGGTATTCATCCAAATCTTCAATAAACAGAATTTTACCTGCTGTATTTACTGAAGAAGCACTCCCCAAAATAGAATACAAAACCGAAAGGTTTCCGCCTACTAACTGTCCCACTGCTTTTCCGGTTCGAGTTACTTCTTTTTCTTCAAAAGGGAATAAAATTTCATACGGTTCACCAAACAGTATTTTTTTTATGGAAGTTGCCGCTTCTACTGTTCTCTTTCCAATATCTGCTGGCATATCAGCGTGCATCGTTTCGATACCAAAATTATGAATATGTGAATGCAGCACCGTTATATCACTATAACCAATAATCCATTTTGGATGTTTTTTAAATTCTGAAAAGTCCAATCCATCAACCATTCGCACTGTTCCATACCCGCCTCGGGCACACCAAATGGCTTTTACAGTTGGGTTGTCTAGCATAGCTTGAAAATCGGATGTTCGCAGGGCATCATCTCCGGCAAATTGGTTTTGTTCGGCTGCAATGGTTTTTCCTAATAGCGGTTTTAAGCCCCATTCTTCCAATAATTGTAAACTGGGTTCTAATTCTTCTTTTGAAACTTTTCGAGCGGTCGAAACAATGGCAACGGTATCGCCGCGTTTTAAAAAACTGGGTGTTATCATAAGTAGCGGTAATCTAAAATAGTATAGCACCCAAATTAACACATTTATCCGTAATTTTGCACCTCCATCAAGAAAACGAAGGATTTAATTATGCAAACAACTCCTAAAAGATATACCATTACCGCCGCTTTACCATACACCAATGGCCCTGTTCACATCGGGCATTTAGCAGGTGTGTATGTGCCAGCAGATATTTACGCGCGCTACCAACGCTTACAAAATAAAGATGTAGCTTTTGTCTGCGGAAGTGACGAACACGGCGTACCTATTACCATCAAGGCTAAAAAAGAAGGCATAACGCCTCAAGAAGTAGTGGATAAATACCACGGAATCATAAAAAAATCGTTTGAAGACTTCGGGATTTCATTTGATAATTATTCCCGAACCTCAGCAAAAGTGCATCATGATACTGCTTCGGCTTTTTTCAAAAAATTATATGAAGACGGAAAATTTATTGAAGAAGTCACGGAGCAGTTGTACGATGCCGAAGCCAATCAATTTCTAGCCGATCGGTTTATTATAGGAACCTGTCCTAAATGTGGTTTTGAAGAAAGCTACGGCGATCAATGTGAAAACTGCGGAACGTCCCACAACGCAACCGATTTAATAAATCCTAAAAGTGCCATTACCGGTAACAAGCCTGTTTTAAAAGAAACGCGCCACTGGTTTTTACCCTTAGATCAATACGAAGGCTTTTTAAAAGAATGGATTTTAAAAGACCATAAAAAAGATTGGAAAAGCAACGTATACGGCCAATGCAAATCTTGGATTGACGACGGTTTACGTGCCCGTGCCGTAACCCGCGATCTAGATTGGGGAATTCCCGTGCCGGTTGAAGGAGGCGAAGGCAAAGTTTTATATGTGTGGTTCGATGCACCCATTGGCTATATCTCTGCTACTAAAGAATGGGCAGAACGTGAAGGAAAAGATTGGGAGCCGTATTGGAAAGATGAAGATTCTAAACTACTTCATTTTATAGGGAAAGATAACATCGTTTTTCACTGTATTATTTTCCCGAGTATGTTAAAAGCTGAAGGGAATTATATTTTGCCAGATAACGTTCCGGCGAATGAATTTTTAAACCTAGAAGGAAACAAAATTTCCACAAGTAAAAACTGGGCGGTTTGGTTGCACGAGTATTTGGAGGAGTTTCCGAATCAGCAAGATGTGTTGCGTTATGTATTAACCGCAAATGCCCCAGAAACAAAAGACAACGACTTTACGTGGTCCGATTTTCAAGCCAGGAACAATAATGAGCTGGTCGCTATCTTCGGAAATTTCATAAATCGAGTGGTGGTCTTAACCAATAAATATTACGACGGAATTGTGCCAGAAGCTTCAGATTTTTCTGAAGTTGACAAACAAACATTAAAAGAATTACAAGCCTATCCGGCTGTTATTGCTAGTTCGATAGAGCGGTATCGTTTTAGAGAAGCACAGCAAGAATTGATGAATGTGGCGCGTTTAGGAAATAAATATTTAGCAGACGAAGAACCTTGGAAAACAATTAAAACTGACGAAGCACGTACTAAAACAGTGATGTATGTTGCATTACAAATCGCTTCTGCTTTATCAATTTTAAGCGAGCCATTTTTGCCGTTTACTTCAGAAAAGCTAAGGAACATGCTCACTTCGGCTTCGCTCAGTGACCAGCAAAGTAATGAAACACCAATTGTAGTTGAAGGATGGAATGATGTTACCTCAAAAACTGAACTTATAAAACCCGGTCACCAAATAGGAAAAGGAAGTTTGTTGTTCAGTAAAATTGAAGACGAACAAATACAAAAACAACTCGACAAACTAGAAGCTAGTAAAAAAGCCAATGAAGCTATGAACAAAACCGTAGAGCCTGAAAAAGAAACCATTCAGTTTGATGACTTTACCAAGTTAGATATGCGCGTGGGCACCATTATCGAAGCCGAAAAAATGCCAAAAACCAAAAAGTTATTGGTATTAAAAGTAGATACAGGTATCGATGTACGCACCATCGTTTCCGGAATTGCTGAAAGTTTTAAAGCAGAAGATGTAGTTGACAAAAAAGTAACAGTACTCGTTAATTTGGCTCCCAGAAAACTGCGCGGTGTTGAAAGCCAAGGAATGATTTTAATGACCAAAACTGCTGAAGGGAAGTTATCTTTTGTAAACCCAGACACTTCGACTCCGCTCAGTACAGGAGCTGGAGTTGAAAACGGAGCAACGATAAATTAATACTTTATGAAACAATTATTTCTATTTCTGACCATGTTCTTTTATGCATTTATGAATGGACAGGAGGAAGTTATACAGATAAATGGCGACGATAAGTTCAATACTATAAAGCAATCCTTTAGTATAGTAGATGAAAAATCAGGGAATTTCTTTGTTTTTCTTGAGGACAGTGATAGAGTATATGGTTTTCTCTATGATGAAAATTATAATAGCTTGGGAAATGTAATCTGCCCAGACCTTTCTTCAAAATTTAAGTCTATAATTGGGTATACTATCGAGGATAAAAAGGTAACTCTTTTTATGAATACCTTAAATGGTAGGAGTTATGGAGCAATGATCTTTGATTTTGAAAA
The DNA here is from genome assembly GCF_963974425.1 of uncultured Marixanthomonas sp. Classification (NCBI taxonomy): domain Bacteria; kingdom Pseudomonadati; phylum Bacteroidota; class Flavobacteriia; order Flavobacteriales; family Flavobacteriaceae; genus Marixanthomonas; species uncultured Marixanthomonas sp. Next base: position 14,287 of record NZ_CAXBCK010000034.1, on the reverse strand, counting down.
AAGTATTAGTCAAGCTAAGGAATTAGACTTTAAACTTCGGGGTGAAACCTATTTAGACGCAGTATATTACAACAATACACTACATGTTTTATCTGTTCCTAAAAGAAGTTCACAAATCAATATTTACTCGTTTAATAATACGCTTACACCCATAGTTAACGAAGTTAAATTTGAAGAACAAGCTCTTTTAGATAGAAATGACAGACCCATTAGACTGAGTGAAATTGTAAGTAGGTCTACAATAAGTCAGATTGAATTAAATACACCAAATTCATTGGAGCTTACCTCTAAAGATTTTAAAATTTACCGAAAAGGTAGTTTAGTAAGCATAACCTCAGACCATTTCAAGGAATATACTTATGTTATTAAGTTTGATTTAGATTCCTTTAAGCAAACAGTTGAAAAAGTAGCGCAACGGGAATTAGACGGTTTCCAAATGTCAGCATACAGCAATAGCTTTCTGTTGGATAATAAGCTTTTTCAAATAGCTTCCAATTCAGATGAGCTTCAATTTCAAATAGCAGAGATACCTTCAGGAAAAATAATTAAAAAAATCGCTGTCACTGATGACGAACAATTAGAATTTAAAAACACCCCAATAATACAAGAAGGAGGTGAGTTTGATTCGTATAGAGAACTAGAAAAAACTAATCAATTCCTACGAAAAATTTCGAATGAAGGTATTGGTCTATCCATTTATAAACAAAATGGAATTTATGAAATTACAATGGGCAGTGCCACAGAAAAACCAAGTAACGCAATGATTGTTGGAGGTGCATTAGGAGGTCTTGCCGGTGGAATTATAGCAGCCTCTTTTAATAACTTAAACTCCACATACAACGGATAAAAAACACAAAATCTGTTAGAATTACAGGTTTGTTTGATAAAGATTTTAACCATCTTGAAGGGTCGATTTCTGAAAATCCCTTTGATAGAATAAAAACTGCTTTTGAAAACACAAAAGGAGCGACCGCCGAAACTATCTTTAAATTAAACGGATCCTTTATCTGGGGCCATTACAATAGGAAAGAGAATAGTTATAGGCTTGTAAAATTTTCAGAATAAATTTAAAATGAACAGCCTTCTTAAATATATAACTTCCAAAACCCAACTTCCCGAAAAAGCAATACAAAACACCATTGCTTTATTGAATGAAGACTGTACCATTCCGTTTATCTCCCGCTATCGAAAAGAACAAACGGGGAATTTGGATGAAGTACAAGTAGGTGATATTGTTACGTACAAAGAAGAATTTGAAACGCTAGAAAAGCGAAAAGCCACTATTTTAAAAGCGCTGGAAGAACAAGAAGTTCTTACCGATGAACTTCAGAAAAAAATAGAACAAACTACCGATAGTACCACGCTAGAAGATATATACTTACCTTATAAGAAAAAACGCAAAACCAAAGCCGATACTGCTCGAAACAACGGATTGGAGCCACTTGCAAAGATTATTATGGCACAAAATGCTTCTAATATTCATTCGATTGCTGAACAGTACACTACTAGTTCAATTTCGGTGGAAGAAGCACTAGAAGGTGCTCGTCATATTATCTCCGAATGGATTAACGAACGAAGTGACATTCGAAATATGCTTCGGAATCAATTAGAACGACACGCAATCCTTACCACCAAGGTCGTGAAAACTAAAAAAGACGACGAGAAGGCACAGAAATTTAGAGATTATTTTAAATGGAGCGAAGCATTAAGTCGTTGTCCCTCACACCGATTGTTGGCCATTCTTCGTGCTACTGAAGAAGGATTTATTCGTTTAAAAATTGAAATTGATGATGAAAAAGCGCTTTACAAAATAGAAAGCCGAATTATAAAATCGAACGGTGCGTGTGCTGATCAAATTTCAATAGCTGTAGTAGATGCTTATAAAAGATTGTTGTTCCCAGCACTTTCCAACGAAATTTTAAATGCGGCTAAAGAAAAAGCCGACGAAACGGCCATACAGGTATTTGCCAAAAACCTGAAACAATTATTATTGGGTTCTCCCTTGGGTGAAAAGAGAGTGTTAGCAATCGATCCCGGTTTTAGAACGGGTTGTAAAATAGTATGCCTCGATGCGCAAGGTGGATTAGAACACAACGAAACTATCTATCCGCATCCGCCTAAAAATGATACTAAAGGAGCCATCAAAAAAATTAGCACCTTAGTAAACGCCCATAAAATTGAGGCGATTGCTATTGGTAATGGAACCGCTTCTAGAGAAACCGAACAAGTAATCCGCCATATTCAGTTTGACCGTCCCATCCAAGTATTTGTCGTAAGCGAAGCCGGTGCTTCTATTTATTCGGCTTCAAAAATTGCTCGCGATGAGTTTCCTAATTACGATGTTACCGTACGGGGCTCTGTTTCCATTGGGCGACGTTTACAAGATCCATTAGCCGAATTGGTAAAAATCGATGCCAAATCTATTGGCGTGGGGCAATATCAACACGATGTGGATCAAAGTAAGCTTAAAAGCTCACTAGATCGTGTCGTTGAAACCTGTGTAAATGCCGTAGGTGTCAACATTAATACCGCTAGTACTTCGTTGCTAAGTTACGTTTCAGGTATTGGTGATAAATTAGCTGAAAACATTGTAAAATATCGAGACGAAAACGGTGCTTTTACGTCTAGAAACGATATTAAAAATGTTTCAAGACTGGGCGGAAAAGCGTTTCAACAAGCTGCCGGTTTCCTTCGCGTAAAAGAAGGGTCAAATCCTTTAGACGACTCAGCTGTGCATCCGGAAAGCTATGCTGTGATTTCAAAAATGGCAAAAGATAAAAAGGTTGGTATTTCAGAATTGATAGGGAATAAAACATTACTTCAAGAAATCCCGTTGGAAAAATACCAAACTGAAACCGTCGGCTTACCCACGCTTCAGGATATTATAAAAGAATTGGAAAAACCCGGTCTTGATATCAGGGAGCAAGCAAAGGTTTTTACTTTCAATCAAAATATAAAAACGATAACCGATTTACAAGAAGGCCAATTATTACCAGGAATTGTAAACAACGTGACTAATTTTGGCGCCTTTGTGGATGTTGGGATTAAAGAAAGTGGCCTCATTCACATTTCAAATTTAGCAGATTCTTTTGTGTCCGATGTTAATGAACACGTGCATTTACACCAACAGATTATCGTAAAAGTATTGGAGGTAGATGTTGATAGAAAACGTATTCAGTTGAAACTTCATAAATCGGTGTGTTAAATAAATGTTTTCTTTCACCTTTTCTATTTGCTAGTCTTTTTTATTAGCTAATTTCGCGTTTTTATTATTTCATCCTTTTAACTGTTAGGCTTATGAAAAAGGCAAGAATCGCTTTAGTAGTAGGAATAATTTGTATTTCCATTTTTCCCGTATTAGTAAAATTAAGTCTTACGCCAGGGGTTATCTCTGCGTTTTACCGAATGGCAATTGCTTCGGCTTTACTGCTTCCTTATGCACTAATTACAAAACAATTAAAAATACCATCGACCAAGGTGTTACTTTTAGGCATTGTTTGTGGCGTGGTATTCGGCTTAGACGTTGCTGTTTGGAATATCGCCATACAAGAATCTACCGCAACACAGGCCTCGTTGTTGACCAATTTATCACCTGTGTGGGTAGGAATTGGCGCCTTCTTTTTTCTGAAAAATAAACCTAAAAAGAACTTTTGGATTGGTACTGTTGTTGCTGTTTTAGGTATGGTGACTTTAGTCGGTTTTCATTTTTTTATAAACCTTAATTTCGATCTTGCATTTATATTCGGCATTCTATCGGGGATGCTGTATGCAGTCTATATGTTAGTGAGTAAATTCATCTTGCATAAATTTAATGTGGTTTCTTTTATGAGCATTAGTTTACTTGCTTCTGCCATTGCATTAGGCATTATTAGTTACGCAATTGGTGAACCGTTTTCTGGATTTAGTAATATGGGATGGTTTGTATTGCTTATTCAAGGGGTAATATGCCAATTGGCTGCTTGGTTATTGATAAGTTTTGCTACTAAAAGAATGCGTGCTACCCTCGTTTCGGTGAGTTTATTAGGACAAGGAATTTTAGCATCTATCTTAGCGTGGTTATTTGTAGATGAAACCATTAACTTGCAAATGGTTATTGGTGGTTTAATTTTGTTGTTAGGAATTAGAATTACCTTCTACAATAAAGAAATCAACTTTAAAAATCGATTGTTTCCTTCAAAAAGAAGACGCATTGCATGCTCAAAATAGCATATCATCCTATTTATAAACACCCGTTACCAGAAGGGCATCGGTTCCCCATGGAGAAATACGAACTCCTTCCACAGCAATTGTTATATGAAGGAACCTGCAATGAAGCTAATTTCTTTGAACCTAACATGCCCTTAGATGAGCATATCCTTGCGGTACAAACAGCTGAATATGTTTCACATTTAAAAAACTTGACGCTTGATAAACGGGCGGCTCGAAAAATAGGGTTTCCACTTTCTGAAGGCTTGGTAAAACGAGAACATATCATTACACAAGGTACCATTCAAGGCTGTGAATATGCTCTAGAACACGGTATTGCGATGAACATCGCCGGAGGCACACACCACGCCTATACCGATCACGGAGAAGGGTTCTGCATTTTCAACGACCAAGCTATTGCCGCTCGCTATATACAAAGCAAAGGATTGGCCAAAAAAATTTTAATTGTCGATCTGGACGTACATCAAGGTAACGGTACTGCGAAAATATTTGAAAACGACGATTCGGTTTTTACATTTTCCATGCACGGCGCTGGTAATTATCCATTTAAAAAAGAAGTGAGTGATCTGGATATTTCTATTCCCGATGGGTCCGGCGACGCGTTTTATTTATCAAAGTTGAAAGAGATACTCCCTTCCTTAATAGAAAACGTACAACCCGATTTTATTTTTTACCTCAGTGGCGTTGATATTTTAGAAACCGACAAATTAGGCCGATTAAAATGCACAGTTGATGGCTGTAAAGAACGCGATCTTTTTGTTTTTGAAACCATTAAAAAGCATGAAATCCCCGTGCAAGTGAGTATAGGCGGCGGTTATTCACCTGATATAAAAGTGATTATTGACGCCCACGCAAATACGTATCGCTTGGCGCAGGATTTGTTTTTTGTGTAAGTGGCTCGGTCGCTTCGATACGATCCTGCCTTTGGGCAGAATCACTCAACCATCTTAAATCGTGCTTTTTGATTAATTTTTTTTATGGTAGGATACGTATTGAGGTGGTTGAGTGTTCCACCTTTGGTGGAATGTATCGAAACCTCCGAATTCAAAATTACTTATTCCGAAAGATGCAGTCCCAATTTTATTTTCCAATACGGCACTTTAGCTTCAAAATACTCGAAATATGCTTTTAAACTTTCGGGGCTTTCAATTGAATCTTTTGCAGCAACTATCTTCTCGATTTCTTCTGAAGTGATTAACCGTTCTATCTCGATTTCTTCCCCCGAAATATGTGCTTTTTCCAAGTGTGCATAAATAGTTCCGGTGGTAAGGTTTCGTTCTTTTGAAATTTCATCAACCGTTAATCCGTCATTAAATAATGCCAAGCTCACCAAGTGTGTGGGTGTTTTTTTAGATCCTTTCTTTTTAGTTGCCTTTATCGCTTTTTTTGGATTCTTTTTCTGTTCTTCTATAATGACTTTTAGAAAAGGTGTTGCGTACTTTTCCAACTTTGCTTGCCCTACACCGCTTATGGTCGCAAATTCAGTTTCGGTTTGTGGAACTTTTGCCACCATATCTTTTAAACTGGCATCGCTAAAAATCACATACGCCGGGACGCCCTTTTCTTTTGCTAAGGTGCCTCGAAGGTTCTTTAGCTTATCAAAAAGTCCGCTAGTTTTTACGGCACTTTTGGCGGTTGTTTTTTCTTCCTCTTTTTCCTGAAGCGGACGCGCCAAATATATTTTTCTATTTTCAAACAATACCGCCTTTGCCAACGGCGTCAATATCAATCTTCCGTTTTCGTGAAACCGAATCTCCAACACTCCTTGATTGATTAATTGAATAACGTATTGCTGCAAATCACGCCACGAAACATCACTCGCTACGCCGTACGTTTTTACACCTTGATACCCTTTGTTGAACACCTGTGCATTTTGGGCGCCTCGTAATACATCGATTACCATCCCCAAAGCTTCTTGTTCTTGCAAACGAGCCACCGCCGAACATACTTTTTGTGCTAACAACGTACCATCGAAATAGGTTGGCGGATTTTTACAAATGTCACAGTTACCACAATCTTCTTGCAAGTGCTCTCCAAAATAACCCAACAAGGCTCGCCTACGGCAACTCAAGGCTTCAGCGAACTGTTGCATGCGTTCTAGTTTGGCGAGTTGATATTCTTCCGTAGGGCTTCCTTCGGCAAATTTCCGAAGCTGAACAACATCGGCAAAACTATAAAACAGCAAAGTATGTGCTGGTAATCGATCGCGACCACTACGGCCAATTTCTTGATAATAACCCTCAATATTTTTAGGCATATTATAATGAATCACCCAACGAACATTGCTCTTATCGATTCCCATACCAAAGGCAATAGTCGCTACGATAATAGCTGTTCTATCATTGACAAAACTTTCTTGTATGTTACTTCTTTCTTCTGAAGATAAACCTGCGTGATACGCTTTTGCGTCATACCCAGCAGCGAGTAATTTATCAGCTACGTTTTGCGTGCTTTTTCGGCTTAGACAATAAATAATACCGCTCTCTTCTCTGTGTGATCTCAGAAATTGCAGTATTTGCTGAATCCTTTTCTGCCCAGGTCTAACATCTAAATATAAGTTAGGTCTATCGAACGAAGCAATTACCTTTTTAGCTTTTGGGATTGCCAGTTGTTTTGCGATATCGTCTTGTGTGGCACTATCGGCAGTTGCGGTAAGTGCTATTAGAGGGATCTTTGGAAATTGCTCTTTTAAGCTCCCCAGTCGGGTGTAAGCAGGCCGAAAGTCATGCCCCCAAGACGAAATACAATGTGCTTCGTCTATCGCGAATAGGTTTATATCGATACGGTGTAAAGTATCTTCTAACAAAAAGATACTTTCCGGTGCTACGTAAAAGAGTTTTAATTTCCCGGCTTGTAAATCGGAAAGGGTTTGTTGCTGCTCTCCTTGTGGTTGCGAACTATTGAAATATGCCGCTGAAATTCCATTAGAGCGCAACGCATCCACCTGATCTTTCATCAAAGCAATTAAAGGTGACACAACAATTGCGGTTCCCGGAAGTGCCAAAGCCGGTAATTGAAAACACAACGACTTCCCTCCCCCCGTTGGCATAATGGCCAGCGTATCGTTCCCCTTCAATACGTTATTGATTATCTGCTCTTGATTAGGCAAAAATTGATCGTATCCAAAATGGGTTTTTAAAAGGTCTTGTATGGTGGGTGTTGTGTTTGTAATGGGCATAGGGTGCAAAGTTAAAGAATATTTAATTGCAAAACCGGGACTTCGACTCCGCTCAGCCACCTGGAATTGTCTTTTATTTTTTATTCCTTCGGAATTTTAAATAATGAGTTTCGTTTTTACAGCTAGCGAATTGGTGTAACTCTTCAACCCAGCCTTTTATAAGTGCTTCTTTCTTTTTTCTACTCCAACCTTGTAATTGTTTTTCCCGGTTAAAAGCAATGTCAATTCGGCTGTGTTCTTCAAAATACACAAGTGTAACGGGCAAACGTTTTTTTGTATGATTTGCACCCATCCCTGATTGATGTTGTATAAAGCGAACCAACAAATCAATGGTGCTTCCAGTATAATAACTATCGTCAGCACATTTGAGTATGTATGTATATCCTTTTCTCATGGTTTTATAATTAAACTCCCATCAAAAAATATATTTTTTAATGGGAGTCATTTTTAGACTGTCTCTATCCTGTTGAAAAACAGAGAACCTTTTAGGTGGCTGAGCGGAGCCGAAGTCACTTACTCAACATCAACAACTCATTACACAACACCTCGGTTACGTAGCGTTTGTTGCCTTCTTTATCATCCCAAGCGCGGTTGGTAAGCTTACCCTCTATGGCGATTTCTTGCCCTTTGGTTACGTAATTTTCTACCACGTTTACCAATCCACCTTTTACTACCACGTTGTGCCAGTAGGCGCGCTCTACTTTTTGTCCGTTTTTGTCTTTGTAACTATCGTCTGTAGCCATTGAGAATTTTGCCATTTTATTACCGTCGGCAAAAGTTACGATTTCTGGGTCTTGTCCCAATCTTCCAATCAACTGTACTTTGTTTCTAAGTGCGTTCATAATTTTAATTTTTAAGGATTAACAGTTAAGATTATTGTTGAACTAATTATTCAACGGTACAAACATAGAACGGGCCGGAAGTTATACTCGGTTGGTACGTATTTACTTTCGTTTATAGTTGCTTGTAAACGTTTGTAAGTGTTTGTTTCCTTGTTGACAAGTACGCTAAAAACTAAATTGTTAGACTGAATATTTAGTTAGAAATTATGGTAGGTTTATTATAATCTTCATAAAAATTTTTATAAGCGAGTAAATAAATGGAAAAAGATTTAGTAGAAATTAGTAAAGATGTTCTGAAGCATATATCAGAAATAGACAATATTGTTGATAATTATTTTGAACCTATCAAGGATATTACCGATACCGCTCAAGATATTTTTACTCCAATTAAAATTGTTCATTCTTTATATACATTCAATAAAAAAAGAAAATTTAAAAGCTTTCTAAAATCATATGCAAAGAGTCTTGATGAAGGTGGAATAAATACACCCGAAAAGACTATTCATATGTATTCATATCTAGAAAACGAGAGAAATTTTAATTTTGTAAATGATACAATTGATAGTTCGTTAAATTCAAAATCTATTTATTGTTCAATGATTTTAGGATATTTCGCTGGTCGAGTTTTATCACATACAATAAATATAACTTTAAAAGAGTTGCTGATTGTTTCTGCATTGAAGGATCTTAATGATTACGAATTAAGCTATTTTACTAAAATTTATTCTATTGCTGATTTAAGTAAAGTAGTAAATATTTATGATTACAAAAAAGAAATAACAAACACATACCTATTTGAAATAACTATCTCTAAATTAATACAATTGAGGGTTGTAGAAGAAGCTCCAATCCTTGCATCTGGAAAACCGAAAGGAAGCTTTATTTCATCAGAAATAGCTGAGGATATTTATTTTATGATTAAAGATATGAATATTGAAAAAGAGCTTTTAAATTATGAACTCTAAATCAATGTAAGACAAAGCTTAAAGTCCATTACTTAAGAATTTCATTCTAAAAAAAAATCTTTAAGCACAAGTTCTTAGAGAAATGCAAAAACTGCCATATGCCATTCCCTTTTTCTTAACTCTTTCTCTAATTTCCTCCCACCCTCATTCGCCCTTACTTTGCAAAGCGTCCATTTTTAGAAAATACACCCGAGCCGTTCCCAAAGGATCCCCGAAGGAAGCCTGAACAAAACCCCCTAAATTTTGGGTTTATTCGTCTGGTAAAGTCAATCGTATGCAAATAAATACATCGGTAAGTAATGCCGTGCATAAATATTTAGGAATAAGCAATAGTATGCAAACGCTGTCAATTGCCGTCAAATACATTCAACCATTTAGTTTCAGTTCTATAATCATTAAGCACATTAACACAATCCTCTTAAAATTTCACACCATTCGTTAAATATCGTATTAGCATCCTTTATTCCCTTCCTACTTCCCTAAACATTTGCTAAATTTGGTAACCAAGTGTTTTATTTCACCTTAAACTCCTACTCATGAGTAATTACCATATAAAAAGTTTAGAAGAATATTTTACCGTGTATCGCAAATCGGTTCGCTATCCCGAAACGTTTTGGGATGAGATTGCCGAGGAGCATTTTATGTGGCGTAAAAAGTGGGATGAAGTGCTGTCGTGGGATTTCAGTAAACCGGAAATCACTTGGTTTAAAGGTGCCAAACTAAATATTACCGAAAACTGCATTGACCGCCACTTGAGAATTCGGGGCGATAAAACGGCTATTTTGTTTGAACCGAATGACCCTTCAGAAAAAGCAGAGCACATTACCTACCAGCAATTACACGATAGAGTCTGCCAATTTGCAAACGTATTAAAAGATAAAGGCGTTAAGAAAGGTGATCGCGTATGTATTTATGTGCCGATGATTCCTGAATTGGCCGTTTCGGTATTGGCTTGTGCGCGAATTGGAGCCATACATTCCGTGGTGTTTGCAGGGTTTTCTTCAAATGCCTTGGCTACGCGGATTAACGATTCCGATTGTAAAATAGTGATTACAGCAGATGGTTCTTTCCGAGGAAAAAAAACAATCGATTTAAAAGGAATTGTAGACAAAGCGTTGGAGTCTTGCGAAGGCGTAAAATCCGTCTTGGTAGCGAAACGAATAGAATCAGACATTACCATGAAAGAAGGCCGTGACGAATGGCTACAACCTTTGTTAGATAATGCAGCAACTACCTGCGAACCTGAGATTATGGATGCGGAAGATCCGCTTTTTATTTTATACACCTCCGGCTCTACCGGAAAACCCAAAGGCATGGTGCATACCACTGCCGGCTATATGATAGGCAGTGCGTTTACATTTAAAAATGTGTTTCAATACCGTGAAAACGATGTGTATTGGTGTACGGCAGATATTGGCTGGATTACTGGCCACAGTTACATTGTGTACGGACCTTTGGCGAATGGGGCTACCACGGTTATGTTTGAAGGCGTTCCTTCGTATCCAGATTGGGGGCGTTTTTGGGAGATTGTGGAGAAACATAAAGTAAATCAGTTTTACACGGCGCCCACAGCCATTAGAGCATTGGCGAAGCAAAACATGGAATTTGTTGAAAAATATGACCTCAGCTCGCTGAAAGTACTGGGTACCGTTGGGGAACCTATTAATGAAGAAGCTTGGCACTGGTATGATGAAAATATTGGTCATAAAAAAAGTCCGATTACCGATACGTGGTGGCAGACCGAAACTGGAAGCATTATGATTGCCGCCATTCCGTATGTGACGCCCACAATTCCAACCTTTGCTACCTTGCCGTTACCAGGCATACAGCCGGCGCTTATGGATGCTGACGGAAACGAATTAAAAGGCAACCAAGTAGATGGTAGGTTGTGTATGAAATTTCCGTGGCCTTCGATGGCGCGAACCATTTGGGGTAACCACCAGCGGTATAAAGACACCTACTTTTCGAGTTTTGAGAATATGTATTTTACAGGCGATGGCGCCTTGCGCGATAGCGTAGGCTATTATCGTATTACGGGCCGTGTGGACGATGTGGTGATTGTTTCAGGACACAACTTAGGCACTGCGCCAATTGAAGATGCGATCAACGAGCATCCAGCCGTGGCTGAAAGTGCAATTGTTGGATTTCCACACGATGTAAAAGGAAATGCCCTCTACGGATATATTACACTGAAAGAAGCCGGAGAAAGTAGAAACCAAGATAACCTTCGGAAAGAGATAAATCAATTGATTACCGATCGAATAGGGCCGATTGCGAAGTTGGATAAAATTCAATTTACAGACGGTTTGCCCAAAACCCGAAGCGGAAAAATTATGCGCCGTATTCTTCGGAAAATAGCTTCTAATGAAACCGATAGCTTAGGAGATACAAGTACACTGCTTAACCCTGAGGTAGTCGAAGATATTATCAATAACGCATTGTAAGGCTTTATTTTTCTGAAAAGAGGCAGACAATTTATATCTTGCGACCTTAATTGAACCCGTTGTGAACATAGCTATTTTATCTAGAGGATATCATTTATACTCAACACAAAGTCTCTTAAAAGCAGGTGAAAAACGCAACCATGCTATGGAAGTGTTAGATCCCACCTACTGTAGGCTGAGTATTCAAGAAGGAAAGCCTGTGCTGTATTATCACGAAGAGCAAGTGGACGACTTACACGCTGTTATTCCACGTGTTGGAGCTTCCAACACGTATTATGGCTCTTCCTTAGTGCGACATTTTGAAGCAATGGATGTGTTCAGTATTGTTTCGGCGCAAGCCATATTAGATTCTCGCGATAAATGGACTTCGTTTCAAATACTTTCAAAAGCAGGAGTAGCCGTTCCGCATACAGTGTTCGTAAATCCTTATTTAGCAACCGAACAAGTAGCCACGTTTGAGGACAACCCAATTATCATTAAATTATTAGAAGGCACCCACGGGCAAGGTGTAATATTAGCCAAAAATGGTAAAGAAGCCATGCCTATTATTGAAACACTTCAAGCTGCCAAGCAAAAATTTGTACTACAAGAATTCATTAAAGAATCGAAAGGAGCGGATATTCGTGTTATTGTAGTGGACGGTGTTGTAATTGCGGCCATGAAACGACAATGTAAAGCAGGCGATTTTAGATCTAATCTACACCGAGGCGGAACATCGCAAAGCTTGCAACTAAGTAGCGAAGAAGAAGCCGTTGCTCTAAAAGCTGCCAAAGCAATAAAAATGGGTGTTTGCGGGGTCGATATTTTACAATCTGAAAGAGGGCCTTTAGTATTAGAAGTTAACTCTACCCCAGGACTCGAAGGAATTGAAAAAACTACACAAAAAAATATTTCCAAAAGTATTATCGGCTATATAGAACGAAGTAAGCGATAAGGGTTAAAGGAAATATAAAAACAGTCCCTGCCGTTAGATTGGCAGTGGTTTTTGGTATATTGTTAATATAAATATAAGGTTTCTGTGACTGAAAAAGAAAAAATGCTGAATGGTGACTTTTATGATTCTCGAGATCCAGAATTGATAAAAATGTATCATAGTGCACGAAAATTATTGAAAGAATATAACGGCCTTGATTCAGAATTAACTGAAGAGCGTGAAAACATCTTAACTGAATTGTTTAGTTTTAAAGGAAAGCGTGTCTGGATTGAAACACCATTCTTTTGCGATTATGGAGAGAATATTTCAATTGGAGAAAATACATTTGTTAACACAAACTGTATGTTTATAGACAATAACGAAATAACAATTGGAAAAAATGGACTTATTGCACCTTACGTACAAATTTATACCGCAAGTCATCCTTTGAAAGCAACAGACAGAATAATTGAGGATGGAAGTCAATCGCGCTATTTAACCTCATCAAAACCAGTTAAAATTGGTAATAATGTATGGGTTGGAGGAAATTCTGTTATTTTTCCCGGGGTAACAATTGGAGATAATGTTACAATTGGTGCAGGAAGTGTTGTAACCAAAAGTATTCCTAGTAATGTTTTAGCATATGGAAACCCTTGCAAAGTGATTAGTGAATTATAAAAAGCGTGCCGTTCCAACGTGCATAAATTAAATATATGAAGAGAAATATAGGCCGAATAGATAAAGCAGATTTTCCAAAATTAGAATTAGAAGATATAGAAGTAAAAATTGATACAGGAGCGTTTACATCGTCTATTCATTGTACCGACGTTACCATAGAAAACGATTATTTAAAATGTCGTTTTTTAGATGAAGAACATCCACAGTATCATAATAAAGAGTTTATTTTTGATCAGTATGATGTTAAAATCGTGAAAAGTAGTAATGGCGAGTCGCAAACCCGTTATAGAATACATACTGAAATATTATTATTCGGAAAAAAACATCCTATTTTCTTAACCTTAAGCGACCGAAAGGAAATGAAATTTCCCGTATTATTGGGACGTAATTTTTTAACCAAGAAATTTGTAGTAGATATTAATAAAACCAACCTATCACACAAACTTAAAGCAAAACAGAAATGAATATAAAGATCCTTTCGGCCAATGCAGGGTTATACTCTACGCAACGCTTAATAGAAGCTGCTAAAAAACGAAAGCATGAAGTAGAGATTATTAATCACACCAAATGTGATATTGTTATTGAAAAAAAGAACCCAATGGTGTATTACAAAGGCAAGCCATTATCACACACCGATGCGGTAATTCCGCGTATTGGTGCTTCGGTAACCTTTTATGGAACTGCTGTAGTTCGTCAATTTGAAATGATGCGCGTCTTTTCTACTACCGAATCGATGGCATTGGTACGTTCCCGCGATAAACTGCGGAGTTTACAAATACTATCCCGCGCCGGATTGGGATTGCCTAAAACCATTTTTACCAATTATTCAAAAAACGTAAAGGAAATCGTGGAACAAGCTGGTGGCGCGCCAGTAATTATCAAGCTTTTAGAGGGCACACAAGGCATCGGGGTTATTTTAGCCGAAACACGAAAAGCAGCCGAATCGGTTATTGAAGCTTTTAACAACCTGCAAGCACGTGTCATCGTTCAAGAATTTATCAAAGAAGCCGGCGGGGCCGATATTCGTGCTTTTATTGTAGACGGACAAGTAGTTGGCGCTA
>NZ_CAXBCK010000033.1:0-43773 GCF_963974425.1 uncultured Marixanthomonas sp. | reverse complement strand
CTGCAGCTAGCATTGGTCAAGTGCATAAGGCTACGAAAGATGGTAAAGACCTTGCCGTAAAAATTCAGTATCCTGGTGTGGCAGACAGTATAAGTAGTGATTTGGCCTTGGTAAAACCTTTTGCTATTAAAATGTTCAATTTAAAGGGAAAGGACTCAGAGAAATATTTTCAGGAAATTGAAGGGAAACTTCTAGAGGAAACCGATTACAACTTAGAAATTGCTCAAAGCAAAACTACAACTGAAGCGTGTTCAGAAATTGCTAATTTAAAATTTCCGAAGTATTACGAAGCACTTTCAACAGATCGCATCATCACGATGGATTGGATGACAGGGAAACATCTTTCAGAATTTACTAAAGTCAACACAGATAAAGAAAAGGCAAATAAAATTGGTCAGGCATTGTGGGATTTTTATATGTTTCAAATGCACGAATTGAAGAGTGTACATGCCGATCCGCATCCTGGAAACTTTTTGGTTGATAAAGACTCTAACTTAGTTGCAATTGATTTCGGTTGCATTAAAAAAGTGCCTGAGGAATTTTACACGCCTTATTTTGAACTAGCAAAACCTGAAAACATTAATAACCCAGATGTTTTTATGGAAAAGATGTACGAGCTTGAAATTTTACGAAGCGATGATTCTCCAGAAGAAGTAAAGTTTTTTTCTGAATTATTTCACGAAATGCTGAGCTTGTTTACGAAGCCTTTTCATGGTGAAACGTTTGATTTTTCAGATGAAGTATTCTTCGGAAAAATAGCCGACTTAAGTGATAAGTATTCAAAAGATACAGACTTGCGTAAAATGAATGGTAATAGAGGGTCTAAGCATTTTCTTTATATAAATAGAACCTTTTTTGGTTTATATAATTTACTTAATGATTTAGGAGCTTCAGTGTCAATAAATAACTACAGGAAATATATTTAATAAAACATTAACTTTCTGTTGAAGTTAAATTATGTTTTATTAAACATTTATACTGTATCTTTAAATTATATAATTGGAAAACTGCTATGAAAAAGAAAAGTTGCCGATTATTTATTGGTTAGGTTGTTTAAAAAAGGGTGCATTCTTTGCACCCTTTTCTATTTAATATTTGGAGAAGAGACTTATTTCCCTTCAGCTTTCTTTTTCATAGAATCATCAGATTTCTCTTTGTTTTTAACATACGTGTCTAACCATGTGTCTTGTTCCCATAACAAATGTAAGATGCTTTCTTTAGCACGATATCCGTGACTTTCTTTTGGTAACATAACCAAACGAGCAGTCGCTCCTAACCCTTTTAAGGCATTAAAATAACGCTCACTTTGCAGTGGGTAGGTACCTGAATTATTATCAGCCTGTCCGTGGATTAGTAGCAACGGTGTTTTCATTTTTTCCGCGTGCATAAAAGGAGACATGGTGTAATAGGTTTCTGGGGAATCCCAGTAGCTGCGTTCTTCACTTTGAAATCCGAATGGTGTTAAGGTACGGTTATAGGCTCCACTTCTGGCAATTCCGGCAGCAAATAAATCACTATGACTTAGTAAATTAGCAACCATAAAAGCACCATAACTGTGACCGCCCACTGCAACACGATTTCTATCAATATAACCCATATCATCCACAGCATCAATAGCTGCTTTTGCATTATCGACCAACTGAGTTCTAAATGTATCATTAGGCTCTTCATCGCCTTCACCAACAATAGGGAAAGCAGCATCGTCTAAAACAACGTAACCTTGCGTTACCCAATAAATAGGGCTTCCCCAAAACGGATAGATAAATTCGTTCGGGTTGGTGGTATTTTGCGAAGCACTGCTCTTATCTTTAAACTCTCGGGGATAAGCCCAAAGAATCATCGGCTTTTTTTCTTTTGCATCCATATCGTAACCAACTGGAAGATATAGTGTTCCTTCCAACTCTAAACCATCATCACGTTTATATGTAATTACTTCTTTATGTACGTTTTGTAAACTTTTAAAAGGATTCTCAAAACTAGTTACAGGCGTTAAATCTTCCTTTTTATTAATATTTCTGAAATAATAATTAGGATATTCATTCTGCGACTCTATTCTAACTAAAATCTTTCCTTTTTTCATATCAATCGCATTATACAAATCCTCTTTTTTGTCCGTATAGCTTGATTGATAAATACGTTTTGTCTTCTGCGTTTTTAAATTGAATTCATCTACAAAAGGAAATTGCCCTTTTTCAGAATATCCATCACCCATTAAATATGCTGTTTGATTATTGAGGTCTAATACAGAACGGTTGAATTTATTCTGGGTGGTTACAAAATCACCTGGATCGCTATATCGATCTTGATAACTTCTATCTGAAATAATAACAGGTTTTTGTCCTAAATCAGAAGGATTAAATAAATAGGTTTTGGTGTTTCGGTTATTCCACCAATAATCGTACGCTATGGCATTTTTATCATCACCCCAAGTAATCCCTGAAAATCTATTTTTAGTTTTTAAAATTTCTTGGCCTTTACCTGTGAAAGGTGCTTCAACTTGATACACAACATCTCTAAAATCAACTTCATTTTCTGGATCTCCTTCGTCTAAAGCTTCTACCCAGTATAAAGTAGCAGGCTGGTCATTTCGCCAGCTAAAGTTTCGTTTACCCGTACGCGTAGCCATAAATCCTTTAGGACGTACTTCATCTAATGGTACTTTGTTTATTACTGTAATTACTTCTCCGTTGGTATCATACACAGTTTCATTGTATGGAAAACGGTAGTAAGGCACTAAATAAGAAAACGGTTTTTTTACTTCTGAAACTAACAGATAGTCTCCATTAGGAGAAAAACTAATACTTCGGTACATTGCAGTTGGAAGAAACGATGCGATTTCTCCATCCATAGAAACCTTCTTAATTTCTGAAAGTGCTAATTGCTCAAAATTAGCTTCGTCATTTGGGTTCTTTAATAAATCTTGATAGGTACGGTTTTGTGCTTTTTCTCCATCACTAACTGAAATGGTTGGACCTGTTGGTACAGCTTCAGCAGTGTTGATTAACTCTTTTCTATTTTCTGGAAGCATTTTTACCAATAAACTAGAGCTATCTTTGAACCAATTTAGTACATCGCCCATATTGGCGTTAACGGTTGCATTAGTTAACTTTTTTGCTGATCCTTTATCAATATCTAACACCCAGGCTTCTACACCTTCTTGAGTTGTGTGTAAAAAAGCAATCATTTTTTGATTGGGAGACCAGCTAAAATTTGATAACCGGGCATTTTCAGGAAGACCAGAAACTGATATCGTTTCTTTATCAGTCGCATTTTTTACTTCTATATTATTATAATAGTTGGTACGGCTACCAATATTAGTTTTCGGGTTAATTCGCAACCCTCCTAAACGCATTTCGGTTTCAGAAAGCTCGTTGATAGATTTATAAGAGTCTCTATATAGAAGGACAACATTTTCACCTTTATCATCAACAATTACCGAAGGAGCAGGTGGTGCCTCTACTAAATTAAGAATGCTTTTAGGTGGTTTTTGATAGTTTTTGTCTACTTGAGCATAAAAAGTAGAAGAAATGAGTAGAAAAATAAGTAATGCAGTAAGTTTTTTCATAAGATTTAAATTTTTTTAAAAGATACTTAAAAAATATAACGGGAAGCCATTCAATTTGCTATGCATGCATACTATAAGAAGCGTATTTATTTCCCTCACATTGCTTGAATATGTATCTTGCCTTTTCGTTTATACTATAACTATATGTACACTTCAAAAATAACAGGGCTTGGTCATTATGTGCCCGAAAATGTTGTTACCAATGACGACCTTTCAAAATTGATGGACACCAATGACGCATGGATACAAGAGCGTACCGGAATAAAAGAGCGAAGGCACATTAAAAAGGGAGATGGAAATTCTACTTCGATAATGGGCGTTAAAGCTGCTACCATTGCTTTAGAAGAAGCCAATTTAACACCAGACGATGTAGATATGATTGTCTTTGCAACGTTGAGCCCCGATATGTATTTTCCGGGCGGTGGTGTGGAAGTTCAAGAAATGATGAATATGCGAACCATTCCGGCACTTGATGTACGTAACCAATGTAGTGGTTTTGTCTACGCTATGTCGGTAGCCGATCAATTTGTAAAAACCGGGATGTACAAAAACATCCTAGTTATAGGAAGTGAAAATCATAGTGGCGGACTCGATTTTACCACACGGGGTCGAAGTGTTTCGGTAATCTTTGGCGATGGAGCAGGAGCTGCAGTTGTTACTAGAAGTGAAACTAATGAAGGTGGAATTCTATCAACTCATTTACATAGTGAGGGGAAGCATAAAGATGAATTAGCTTTACAAGGCCCAAGTACTGAATATTGGGTCCCTGAAATTATTGCGAAAAATCCGCAAGAAGATATTCCATATTACCCATATATGAATGGTCAATTTGTGTTTAAACATGCGATTGTCCGTTTTACAGAAGTGATTCACGAAGGTCTTGAGGCAAATGGCCTATCGGTTGATGATATTGATATGTTGATTCCGCACCAAGCAAACTTGCGTATTTCTCAATTTATTCAGCAGAAATTAAAATTGAGTGATGACCAAGTGTTTAATAATATTCAAAAATATGGAAATACGACGGCAGCCTCTATTCCTATAGCACTTTCTGAAGCTCATAAAGCTGGGAAGATTAAAAAAGGCGACCTTGTAGTATTAGCTGCTTTTGGTAGTGGTTTCACTTGGGGGAGTGTGATTATAAGGTGGTAATTTTTTTTGAAAATTTATAGAAAAACAAAAAGCCTTCCAGAGACATGGAAGGCTTTTCTAGCTTAACAAAAATCAATTTCTTTGAATTTATTTCAAAATAAATGATTCAGAGAGTTTAACAGACTCTCACACTAATGACTATTTTAAAGACGGAACGTTTCATTTTAAAATCTATTTTAACATATAAATAACAAACCCGAAGCAAATTGCTTCGGGTTTATAACTTTGTTGCTATTATTAACACTAACCATCAACGTAAAAATTTTCACAACAAAGTCAGAAATATTTCTACTCAATAGACGAGGTCATTTCCGAATTGTTACACGAATATTTCTTTTTAACATACATTTAGCGAAAGTTGAAGTAAACCGATTGTATATTTTATTCAGAAAAAGAAAACTATGAAAAAAACACTTGTATTAGGCGCTAGTTTAAAGCCTTCACGATATTCAAACCTTGCCATAAACCGATTGGTAGATAATAATCATCCAGTAGAAGCAGTGGGTTTAAGAGAAGGGGAAGTGGCAGGAATAGAAATAACCACTGAAAAAGAAAACTTTGAAAACATTGACACCGTTACCTTATATTTAAATGCAAAACGGCAAGTTGAATATTACGACTATATCGTTTCCTTGAAACCAAACCGTGTAATCTTCAACCCAGGAACTGAAAACCCCGAGTTTTATAAAATATTGAAAAATAATAATATTGAGGTTGATATTGCTTGCACTCTAGTCCTTTTGGCGTCTAATCAATATTAAACCTAAAAAGGTTAATCCGCCGTTCACTATTAGTAATTCATAATTAAAGTGATAACCGCCTATGTATTCTGGAGGAATGCTTCCTATAATGAATGTGAGGGCAACAGATATAATTGAAACTAACCAAACCCATTTGTCTTTAATTTGGATTTTTGTAAATATTCCAAAAGCAAAGAGTCCTAGCAGTGGTCCGTAGGTATAACTTGCTGCTTTTAATAATAGATCGATTACGCTACTATCTAAAAGATATTTGAATGCAATGATTACGATAACCAATAAAACACTTACCCCTACGTGAACTTTTTTTCGAATGCTTTTTTGATGTTTTACCTCTTTTCGTTCAATGCCTAAAAAGTCAATACAAAAACTGGTTGTTAATGAGGTAAGTGCGCTATCTGCACTAGAATAGGCAGCGGCAATTAAACCTAAAATAAAAATGATGCTAAGGCCTAATCCCATACCACCATTTAATGCAATTTCTGGGAATAACAGGTCTGTTTTTTCCTTACCGTCTAGCATAGGAACACTTATTCCGTTTTGCTCAGCATATACAAAAAGTAGGGCTCCTAAAAAGAGGAATAATAAATTTACAGGAATAAAAACTAAACTATAGGATAATACATTTTTCTGTGCATCTTTCAAACTTTTACAGGTTAGGTTTTTTTGCATCATATCTTGATCCAATCCTGTCATACAGATTGTAATGAACATACCGCCAAAAAATGATTTCCAGAAATAATCTTTATCCAGAAAACTATCCATAAAGAATGTTTTGGTGTAAGGAGCAATCTCGGGAGCTGCAAAGAGTTCGGTAAAGGTCCAGTTTAATTCATCTTTAACAAAATAAATGGCTACAACTACAGAGCCTAACATAAAGAGGGTTTGTAGGGTGTCGGTCCAAACTATAGTTTTAATTCCGCCACGGGCGGTATAAATCCAAATTAGCAGTATTGATAGTATTACAGTAACAAAGAAAGGAACATTCCATGCTTCAAAAACAAAATATTGTAATACGGTAGCTACTAAAAACAATCTAAATGAAGCTCCTAAAACACGGGAAACAAAGAAGAAAAAGGCTCCTGTTTTATAACTAACATTTCCGAAGCGATTGTTTAAATATTGATAAATGGAAGTTACATTCATTCTATAATAAATGGGCAGTAATATGAATGTAATTACAAAGTAGCCCACTAAATAACCCAGCACTACTTGCATGTAGCTAAATTGCGAATCTTTCACCCAACCAGGAACCGAGATAAAAGTGACTCCAGAGAGTGATGCGCCAACCATTCCGAATGCAACAATGTACCACGGTGATTTTCCTTCTGCTTTAAAAAAAGCATCATTGCTATCATTTTTTCCTGTGAAATATGAAATAAGCATTAAAACCCCAAAATATCCACCAATTAATAAAAGAATGTGTAATGGCTGCATAAAGTTATTGACTTAAAATAAGAATGATTCAAAAATACAAAGTTTAACGAGGTTGAAAACTTTATTTTTGAGTATATTTAGGCACTTTTAAAAAAAAAGAATTTTTTATCATTTAACTTATTGAACCTATGCGTCTTAAAATTTTACTCTTTGCTGTTTTTGCGTTTGTAGCAAACACTTCTTTTTCTCAGGAATATTTAAAAATGATTGATGCCGGTACTTATAAAGTACAGGTTGTTATCGATAGTGCCGAAGCCTATTTTGCGGGCAAGGATAAAGGTAGAGGAAGTGGTTACAAACAATTTAAGCGTTGGGAATACAATGCTTTGCGTCTTCAGAATGAAAGTGGGTATCTAACTTCAGCTACTGAAAATATAAAAGAGCTAGAACGCCATAATGCTTATTTAAATAGTACCGCAGCTTCTAGAGAGGTTTTAGATGATAATTGGACTGAATTGGGACCAACAAGCTGGAGTGCAACTTCTGGATGGAACCCAGGGGTAGGACGTGTCACTTCTATATCGGTTGATCAAGCAGATAATAGTCATATTATTGTAGGTGCTAATACTGGTGGAGTGTGGAAAACTACTAACGGCGGTCAGGACTGGACTCCTTTAAGTGATTATTTTACAAACTTGAGTGTGTATGCAATAGCAATCGATCCTGCAGATTCTGACACCTATTTTTTTGGGTCAACTAGCGGTATGATTTTTAAATCTACCGATGCTGGAGCTACTTGGAATCTTTTAGTAGATTTAAGTAACTCTTCGGTGAATAAGATATTGATACATCCTACAGATAGTGATATCATTTTTGCATCTTCACAGAACGCGGGAATATATAGAACAACCGATGGAGGTGCTAATTGGATACAAGTAACTTCAGATTCATTTGGTTATGATGTTGAATTTAAGCCAGGTGACCCTTCTGTTGTTTATGCAACTGGTTCAGGATTTCATAAATCTACTGATGGAGGGGCGACATTTACTGAATTAGGAGGTTTTAATAATGGAGCAAAAATGATGGGGGTTTCTGCAGATGACCCTTCAATTATTTATATAGCAGAAGAATCTAATGGCGGTTTTGAGGCATTATATACTTCTACAGATTCGGGTGATAGTTTTGTAAAAAGCCATGAAGGTGAACGAGTATATTTTACTTACAACCAAACTGATTATGGACAAGCTCCAAGAGATATGGATATTGCTGTAAACCCTTCTAATGCAGATGAAATACATTTAGCAGGAATTTTAACGTGGCGATCTACAGATGGAGGTGTTACTTTTGAAAACACTTCAGAATGGCAACCTGGACTTGCAGCAAGCCAAAATATAGGATACTCACATCCCGATATAGATATTATGGAATATATAGGGACGACCCTTTATCTAGGTACCGATGGAGGACTTTATAAGGCTGAAAATCCAGGAGGTGTACTTAGCGCTAACTTTTTTACTGATCTTTCTGAAGGATTGGGAATTCGTCAGTTTTATAAGATTGGAATTTCACAAACTCAAGATGTGGTTGTAACAGGAGGAGCTCAAGATAATGGATCGTCTGTTTATACAGAGGCAGCAGGATGGAAAGATTGGTTAGGTGCCGATGGTATGGAGGGGTTTGTCGACTTTGATAACCCTAATAGATTATACGGAACTACACAGCAAGGTAACCTTTATAGAAGTGAAAACGGAGGTAATTCATATGTGAATATTCCAGAACCTGGAACGGGTAATTGGGTTACACCATTTGAGCAAGATCCAACAGTGCCGGCAACATTATACTCCGGTTATAGCCGCGTTTATAAATCTACCAATAGAGGAAATTCATGGTCTTCTATTTCACAAAGTTTTGGTGCCAATTTAGATAATTTAAAAATTGCTCCCTCTAACAACCAAATAATCTATGTGAGCAGATCAGGGCTTATGTATAAAACTATAGATGGTGGAGCAACTAATTGGGAGCAATTAACAAACCCTGGAGGTCAAGTTAATTACATAGCTATACATCCAACAAATCCTGATAAAGTAGCAATAGCGACTACAAGCAGTTCTAAAGTGTTTGTTTCTGAAGATGGAGGTGAAACTTGGGAAAGTTACTTAAATAACCTTCCTAATTTTAGTGCTCTTTCTGTAGTTTGGGATGATAACGGTGCCGACGGATTATATTTAGGAATGAATTACGGTATTTATTATATCGATAACGGCCTTACTGAATGGCAACCTTATAGTAACAACATTCCAAACGTTCAGGTTAATGAGTTAGAGATTAACAATGAAACCGATATGCTTTATGCAGCTACATACGGGAGAGGTCTTTGGGCATCTCCAGTTGAGGTTCCAACTTTGAGTGTTGACGATAAAGTTTCTGAAGAAAACGTAAGTGTGTATCCTAATCCAGTAAATGATGAGTTGAATATTAAGCTTTCACAAAACTTGGAAGCTGATATTCGTATTTTTGATACATTAGGAAAGCTTGTTGTTTATCAACCAAATGTAAATATTTCAGGAAATTATTCAGTAGGTGTTTCTAACTTAAATAATGGTGTTTATTTTGTTAGAATTAACACCGAAGCAGGTACTGTAACCAAGAAATTTATTAAAAATTAAATAGTAATATAATCTTTAATAATGCTTCAGGAATGTTATATTTCTGAAGCATTTTTTTATCTTACACCCTCATGGATTTTTCTTCAAAATTATTGGAAAACGCAGTAAACGAAGTGTCTCAACTTCCAGGAATTGGAAAACGGACTGCGCTTCGGTTAATGTTACATTTATTGAGACAACCTGAAAACCAAACCAAGCAACTTTCAGAAAGCTTATTGAAAATGAGGGAAGAAATTAATTTCTGTTCCAATTGTCATAATATTTCAGATAGTAAATTATGCGAAATTTGCTCAAACCCAAATCGAGTAGAGGAAATTGTTTGTGTGGTAGAAGACATTCGTGATGTGATGGCGATAGAAAATACAAGTCAGTATAAAGGGCAATATCATGTTTTAGGTGGAAAAATATCTCCCATGGACGGTATTGGTCCTGGGGAGTTGAACATAAACTCCTTGGTCGAAAAAGTAAAAAACGGAAAAATAAAAGAACTTATTTTCGCTTTAAGCTCTACAATGGAAGGTGATACCACCAATTTTTATATCTTTAAACAAATTGAGCCTTATAAAATAACAACCACAACGATTGCACGTGGTATTTCGGTAGGAGACGAATTGGAGTATGCAGATGAAGTTACCTTAGGCCGCAGTATTGTAAATCGTATTCCGTTTGAAACGTCTTTAAAAAATCAATAAAGTTTGAAGCTTTCTGTAGTAATCCTCAACTATAACGTGCGCTATTTTTTGCATCAGTGCATAATAAGTGTCCAGCGCGCCACTAAAAATATTGAAGCAGAAATTATTGTAATAGACAACGCATCTCCCGATGACAGTTGTAAAATGGTAAAAGAATTTTTCCCTGAAATCACACTAATAGAAAATAAAGACAATGTAGGTTTCAGTAAAGCAAACAATCAAGCCGTAAAAGTCGCGAAAGGAGAATATGTGTGCATATTAAATCCAGATACTGCTGTCGCTGAAGGTGCTTTCGAAAAATGTATAGGAATTTTAGAATCTTCTAAAAAAATAGGCGGCATAGGTGTTTATTTACTAGATGGGACGGGTAATTTTCTTCCAGAAAGTAAACGAAATATTCCCACACCATTTATTTCATTGTTAAAAATATTAGGGTTTACCAAAAAATATTATGCAAGTAAGCTTTCAGAAGAAGCTAGTGGTTCTGTTTCTGTGCTGGTGGGGGCTTTTATGTTTTTAGAACGAAATGTATATAATCAGGTTGGTGGTTTTGATGAAGACTATTTTATGTACGGAGAAGATATAGACCTTTCCTATAAAATTGAACAGGCAGGCTATAAAAATCACTATATTGGGTCAACAGAAACACTTCATTATAAAGGAGAAAGTACACAAAAAGATGCTGCATATTTAGATCGATTTTATGGGGCAATGGAAATATTTTATAAAAAACATTTCAACTCAAACCAATTGTTGAATGCTTCTGTAAAGCTTGGAGTTTCTTTGGCTAAAAAAATAAAAGGATCATCTTCTGAAGAAAGAAAAAAACTAGCTCCTATAAGTCAAGAAGCAATTGTATTGACAGAAAACCTACAGTTGCTAAAAGTTCTTTCAGAAAAAATAGAAATTCCCTTAACATCATCTTCCAAAGCAATTTTTCAGGATACAGAATTAACAAACACATTGTTTATTTTCGATGTTGACTATATGCCATACCATCAAATATTTATGGTGATGAAGAAATTCAAAAATAAAAACAACCAATTTAGAATTCGTCCATCGGGCTGTAATTTTATTATTGGCAGCGATAAAAGCGACGAAAAAGGCAGTGTTCTTGTATTTTAAGGTTTTTGAAACATAAAACGATTAAAATTTGATTAATTTTGCACCGTTAATTTAAAAAAACTACTTGCAAAACGTTATGGCAAAATTTGAATTGAAACTACCTAAAATGGGCGAAAGTGTTGCAGAAGCAACCGTAACCAATTGGCTTAAAGAAGTGGGTGATACCATTGAGTCCGACGAAGCCGTTTTGGAAATCGCAACAGACAAAGTGGACAGTGAAGTCCCCAGTGAAGTTGACGGTGTTTTAGTGGAGAAATTGTTTGACACCGACGATGTGGTGCAAGTAGGACAAACCATTGCTATTATAGAAACCGAAGGTGATGGAGGAGAAGATAGCTGTACACCAGAATCTTCAGCCGTAGAAACAAAACCGAAGCCTGAAATGGTAGATGCCGTTGAAGAGAAGGTTGAAGTAGCAAAGCAATCAACACAAACTGCAGTAGAAAGTAGTGACGACCGTTTCTATTCTCCTTTAGTTAAAAATATTGCTAAAGAAGAAGGCGTTTCTCAATCTGAATTAGATTCTATTTCAGGAACCGGAAAAGACGGGCGTGTTACTAAAAACGATATGTTAGCTTATGTGGAAAACAGAGGACAACAACAAGCACAGCCTAAGCAAGAAGCTGCTCAACAGCCAACAACTTCAAAACCAGCACCAGCACCAGCACCGAAACAAAAACCAGCCGTTTCAGTAAACGGAGAAGATGAGGTGATCGAAATGACCCGAATGGGTAAAATGATTTCGAAGCATATGGTAGACAGCGTTCAGACTTCTGCACACGTACAATCTTTTGTTGAGTGTGATGTTACTAAGGTTTGGAACTGGAGAAATAAAGTAAAAGGTGATTTTGCAAAACGCGAAGGTGAAAAGTTAACGTTCACTCCTATATTTATGGAAGCCGTTGCAAAAGCATTAAAGGACTATCCATTAATGAACATCGCTGTTGATGGTGACAAAATAATAAAACGTAAAAATGTAAACCTTGGTATGGCAGCTGCTTTACCAGATGGTAACTTGATAGTGCCAGTAATTAAAAATGCAGACCAACTTAACTTGGTAGGAATGAGCAAAGCGGTGAACGATTTAGCAAACCGTGCACGTCAAAACAAATTAAAACCTGATGAAATTCAAGGAGGAACCTACACAGTAACCAATGTAGGAACTTTTGGTAGTATTATGGGTACGCCTATCATTAACCAACCGCAAGTAGGTATTTTGGCACTCGGAGCAATTCGTAAAGTTCCAGCGGTAATCGAAACACCAGACGGCGATTTTATCGGCATTCGTTATAAAATGTTCTTATCGCACAGTTATGACCACAGAGTTGTAAATGGAGCATTGGGCGGACAGTTTGTAAAAGCTGTTGCTGATTACTTAGAAGCATGGAATGCAGATAGAGAGGTGTAAGCCAAGTTTAATCATCTAATTTTTTTCAGTAGTGGATATTTCTGAAGAAAACATTTTTTAAAATTCTGAAAACCAAACTATGGAATTAAACCTAACCAAACCTATTTGTTTTTTCGATTTGGAAACAACCGGAACCAATGTGGCCAAAGATAGGATTGTTGAAATCTCCATCTTAAAAGTATTCCCTAACGGAAACAAAGAAAGCCATACGTGGCGCGTAAATCCAGAGATGCCTATTCCGCCATCTACTACTGCTATTCACGGTATAACCAATGAAATGGTAGAAAATGAGCCTACTTTTAAAGAGTTGGCGCATAAAGTGCAGGATTTAATGAAGGATAGCGATTTGGGAGGTTATAATAGTAATCGGTTTGATATACCATTGCTCGCTGAAGAATTATTAAGAGCCGAAGTAGATTTCGATCTTAAAAAAGCAAAAGCGGTAGATGTACAGACTATTTTTCATAAAAAAGAAAAACGAACCTTAGAGGCCGCTTTCAAGTTTTATTGCGATAAAGACCTAACCGATGCCCACAGCGCCGAGGCGGATACCAACGCAACATATGAGGTGTTAAAAGCACAATTAGATAGATATGAAGACGTGGAAAACGACATCAACTTTCTTTCTACCTTCAGTGCGCACAAAAACTACGCAGATTTTGCAGGTTTTGTAGGGTATAATAAACAAGGCGAAGAAATCTTTAGTTTCGGAAAACATAGAGGCAAAAAAGTAACTGATATTATTGAAAAAGAACCCGGTTATTTTGGTTGGTTAATTAATGCAGACTTTCCATTATACACTAAAAAGGTGTTGACCCGCATTAAATTAAGCCAATTGAACAACAAGTTATAAGTTCAGTATGAAGATTATTTGCGTAGGTCGAAACTACACGGACCATATAGAAGAGCTTAAAAACGAAAAACCCGAAGATCCTGTTTTATTTTTGAAACCAGACACTTCAATTTTACTAAAAAAGCAGCCATTTTTTATTCCAGATTTTTCTCAAAACGTCCATCATGAAGTGGAAATTTTGGTTAAGATTAAAAAAATTGGAAAGCATATAGATCGAAAATTTGCTCATAAGTATTATGACGAAATAGGTTTGGGCATTGACTTTACAGCTCGAGACCTTCAAGCTAGCTTAAAAGAAAAAGGATTGCCTTGGGAAAAAGCAAAAGCATTTGATGGGGCAGCAGTAATAGGTACTTTTCTGCCAAAAGATACGTTTAAAAGTGTAGATGATATTAATTTTAGTTTAGAAAAAAACGGTGAAATAATTCAAAAAACTTCTACAAAATTAATGTTGTGGAAGATTGATGAGTTGATTGAATATATTTCAAAATACTTTACATTAAAAATAGGAGATGTTATCTTTACAGGAACCCCTGCAGGCGTTGCAAAAGTTGATCCTGACGATAAATTAAAAGGGTATATCGAAGATAAGGAGGTTTTCTCCATAAAAGTTAAATAGATGAGTAGACATTATTCCAAAGAAAAAATTAAAGAAGTTGCTGGTGGCGATGAGGATTTTATGGCCGTTGTAGCTCAAACATTCTTAGAAGAAATACCACCAGACCTTCACGCGTTGCAAGAAGCGATAGAGAATGATAATAAAGAATTAGCGTACCAATTTGCTCATAAAATGAAGCCAAATTTTGAAATGTTTGGCGTTGAAGTAAATAAAGAAGTATTGGCTATAGAGTCTTGGACTAAAACTTCAAAAAAACAAAGTGCTATAGATCAAAAGTTGTTACATGTAGTTACAACAGTAAAAGCTGTTATAGAAGAACTTCAAGAAGATTTCCAACTATAGATGTTAGCAGAAATAATTACCATTGGTGATGAGATACTCATCGGGCAAATAGTAGACACCAACTCTGCTTATATTAGTAAACAACTTAATCAAATTGGGGTTCAAGTATATCAAATAACCTCCATTCAAGATGAGCGTCAGCATATTCTTAACGCACTTGAAGATGCTAAACAAAGAGTAGATCTAGTTATAGTTACAGGCGGGTTAGGTCCCACTAAAGATGATATTACCAAAGAGACCTTCTGCGAATACTTTGAAGACACTTTACTAGAGAATGTTGAAGTACTTCAGAATATAAAAGAAATCTTCGCAAAGTATATAAAACAAGAACCGTTACCTGCAAACTTAAAACAGGCGATGGTTCCTTCAAAAGCTGAGGTGCTTCAAAACCCAAACGGAACCGCTCCTGGAATCTGGATGGAAAAAGATAAAACCGTGTTTGTTTCTATGCCAGGTGTGCCTTATGAAATGAAACATATTCTTACGGAAGAAGTATTTCCGCGAATTATTAAAAAATACAATCGCCCGCACATATATCATAAAACATTATTAACCTATGGCATGGGCGAAAGTGCAGTAGCAGAACGAATAGAAGACTGGGAAAATAACTTGCCCAAAGATATAAAGTTAGCATATTTGCCATCTTTAGGTAGAGTGCGTTTACGATTGTCTTCTAAAGGAATGGATAAGGAGTTTCTTCAGAAATCTGTAGACGAGCAAATGGAAAAACTCAATAAGCTATTAGATGATATTGCCGTAGGTTTTGAAGATGAAACCAATATTGTGCAACGGGTAGCTTCTTTATTAAACCAAAGAAAACAAAGCCTAAGTTTGGCCGAAAGTTGCACAGGCGGATCTATTGTAAAAGAAATTACGGCTATTCCTGGAGCCTCTGCTTATTTAAAAGGAAGTGTAGTGCCTTATGAAACTGCACAGAAAGTTTCAGTATTAGGTGTAAATCAAAAACTGATAGATAAGCATACCGTGGTAAGTGCTCCGGTGGTAGAAGCAATGGCAATCCAAGTAGCAAGGCTTTTTAAAACAGATTATGCTGTCGCAACCACTGGTATTGCAGGGCCAACAAAGGGCGATGGCAAGGATGAAGTAGGAACAGTGTTTGTTGCAATCGTTTCTCCAAAAGGAGTTGTTTCTCAAAAATTTAGCTTTGGTAATAACCGCGAACGCGTTATTATAAAAGCCACAAACAAGGCTTTCGAAATGCTTTTAAAAGAAATTTTAAAAAACTAAATATCTTTTATTGTGCATACCGATAAATTTATTTAAATTTGCAGCCTGTTTAAAAATAACTATAAACAATAAGGTAATGTCAAGAGTTTGTGAGCTTACGGGCAAAAGAGCAATGGTTGGGAACAACGTATCCCACGCGATGAACAAAACCAAACGCAAGTTTAATGTGAATTTGGTTAAAAAACGCTTTTACATTCCTGAAGAAGATCAGTGGTTAACACTTAAAGTATCTACTTCAGCGTTAAAAGACATCAATAAAAAAGGGATTTATGCAGTAGTTAAAGAAGCTCGCGAAAAAGGCTTCCTTAACAAATAATTGCAATAACGTATAAAGTCGGTAACAATGGCTAAAAAAGGAAATAGAGTACAAGTAATTTTAGAATGTACAGAGCACAAAGCAACAGGTAAACCTGGGACGTCTCGTTACATTAGCACTAAAAACAAGAAAAACACTCCGGACAGATTAGAGTTGAAAAAATTCAACCCTATCCTTAAAAAGATGACTGTTCACAAGGAGATAAAATAACTAGTTATGGCAAAGAAATCAGTAGCAACATTACAAACAGGATCTAAGCGACTAAGTAAAGCCATTAAAATGGTAAAGTCAGAAAAAACAGGAGCGTATACTTTTGTAGAGTCTATTATGTCTCCAGATGAAGTAAACGATTGGTTAAACAAAAAATAACCAATA
Organism: uncultured Marixanthomonas sp.; assembly: GCF_963974425.1. Classification (NCBI taxonomy): domain Bacteria; kingdom Pseudomonadati; phylum Bacteroidota; class Flavobacteriia; order Flavobacteriales; family Flavobacteriaceae; genus Marixanthomonas; species uncultured Marixanthomonas sp. The sequence continues at coordinate 27,277 of NZ_CAXBCK010000033.1, read as the reverse complement.
TACAATACTATACAGAAAGCCACTTTTTTACGAAGGTGGCTTTTTGTATTTTTAAACTATTATCTTTGCAGGATATGGGCGTGCCCCTAAATCGGGTCGGGCTTTCGTCGCTACACGGTAGCGTACTCAATCCCTCACGCAAAACCGTGCTTAACTAACAAAACTATGAGCCTTTTTAAAAAAATATTTTCAAAAGAAAAAAAGGAAACTTTAGATAAAGGATTAGAAAAATCTAAAACCTCCTTTTTCGATAAATTGTCCAAAGCTGTTGCTGGTAAAAGCAAAGTAGATGATGACGTACTTGATAACCTAGAAGAAATACTTGTAACTAGCGACGTAGGTGTAAATACCACTTTAAAAGTTATTGAGCGTATTGAAGAGCGTGTTTCTAAAGATAAATATTTAGGTACAGATGAGTTAAATCAAATTCTCCGTGAGGAAATTGCAGGACTATTAAGCGAAATTGATTCTGGTAATGCAACCGAATTTGAAGTGCCTGAACGTTCCGGGCCACATGTAATTATGGTGGTGGGTGTAAATGGCGTAGGGAAAACAACCACTATTGGTAAACTAGCCTATCAATTTAAAAAAGCAGGTAAAAAAGTAGTTTTGGGAGCCGCCGATACCTTTAGAGCAGCTGCCATAGACCAATTACAAATTTGGGCAGACCGTACCGATGTTCCTATTGTAAAACAAAGCATGGGTAGTGATCCTGCCAGTGTAGCGTTTGACAGTCTGCAAAGTGCTGTAAAACAAGATGCCGATGTTGTAATTATTGATACGGCGGGACGTCTGCACAATAAGGTAAACCTTATGAACGAGCTTTCAAAAGTAAAACGTGTGATGCAAAAGGTTATTCCAGATGCACCTCACGACGTTCTTTTGGTTTTAGATGGTTCAACCGGTCAAAATGCTTTTGAACAAGCTAAGCAATTTACCAATGCAACCGAAGTTACTTCACTCGCGGTTACCAAACTAGACGGAACTGCAAAGGGCGGGGTTGTAATCGGTATAAGCGATCAATTTAAAATTCCAGTTAAATACATTGGTGTTGGAGAAGGAATGGAAGACCTTCAGGTTTTCAACAAATTTGAGTTTGTAGATTCGTTTTTTAAATAATAAAGGAGACTAGATTGATTAAACTTGAGCCTTTTATAAAAGAAGATTTCCAAAGACTAATAAATTGGATTGATTCCGAAAGAGCGTTAATTCAATTTGCGGGACCTATTTTTTCATACCCTTTAAAAACAAAACAACTTGAAGATTACGTTAATAAAAAAGGACTTGAACCCAAAAAAATAGTAGATATTGAAAGTGGAAAAGCTATTGGTCATTGTGAGTTAAACTTTCAAAACGAATATCCTCGGTTATCAAGAATTTTAATCGGAGATAAAAACTATAGAGGAAAAGGTTTGGGAAAAAATATTGTCAGGCTAATGATTCAAGAAATTCAAAGCAAAGCAGCTGTTGATAAAGTTGATTTACGAGCATTTGGATGGAACGAAAACGCAGTACGATTATATAAAAATGAAGGCTTTGAAATACAGACAGAAGTTACTGGTCAATTCAAATTTCATGACGAGTCATGGACAAATTTGTATATGATAAAACAATTATAATTTTAAACATAGCTTACAACTGCAATTATTGACTTAGAAATACGACAATAGCGGTAGTACAACAAAAATATAGAGAGTTAAAACCCTTTCTATTTCTTACTTAATTATTTATACTTAGAGAATGCGCACAAAATCACTGAAGAAAAACAAGATTAATGTAGTAACCTTAGGCTGTTCTAAAAATGTTTACGACAGCGAAGTGTTAATGGGACAGTTACGTGCCAATAATAAAGAGGTTGTTCATGAAGAGGAAGGAAATGTAGTAGTAATTAATACGTGTGGCTTTATTGCAAATGCAAAGGAAGAAAGTGTAAATACGATATTAGAATACGTTCAGAAAAAAGAAGAAGGAACAGTCGATAAGGTTTTTGTTACCGGTTGCCTTTCTGAACGCTACAAACCCGATCTTCAAAAAGAAATTCCTGATGTAGATCAATACTTCGGGACAACAGAATTACCCGGTTTATTAAAAGCGTTAGGTGCTGATTATAAGCACGAGCTCATAGGCGAGCGATTAACGACTACCCCAAAAAACTACGCTTATTTAAAAATAGCTGAAGGTTGTGATCGTCCGTGTTCATTTTGTGCCATTCCGTTAATGAGAGGAAAACATAAAAGTACACCTATTGAAGATTTAGTAACGGAAGCTGAAAAGCTAGCCGCAAACGGTGTAAAAGAATTAATTCTTATCGCACAAGACCTTACTTATTACGGTCTTGATCTGTATAAAAAACGAAACCTAGCCGAATTACTTAAAAACTTAGCAAAGGTTGAAGGTATCGAGTGGATCAGATTGCATTATGCATTTCCAACGGGCTTCCCAATGGATGTATTGGATGTCATGCGAGAAGAACCAAAAATATGTGATTATATTGATATTCCATTACAGCATATTTCTGATCATATTTTAAAATCAATGCGTCGCGGAACCACCTATGAAAAAACCACCAATCTTTTAAAAGATTTCAGAAAGTATGTTCCTAATATGGCTATCCGTACAACACTAATAGTTGGATATCCAGGTGAGACTGAAGAAGATTTTCAATTACTTAAAAACTGGGTAGAAGAAATGCGCTTTGAACGTTTAGGTTGTTTTACGTATTCTCACGAAGAAAACACACACGCTTTTAATCTAGAAGATGATGTGCCCGAAGACGTAAAAATGGAGCGTGCCAATGAGATTATGGCTATTCAGTCACAGATTTCTTGGGAATTGAATCAGCAGAAAATTGGGAAAGAATTCCGTGTGCTAATTGATAGAAAAGAAGGTAGTTACTTTGTGGGCCGTACCGAATTTGACAGCCCAGATGTAGATAACGAAGTTTTAGTAAATGCAGAAGAAGGTTATTTAAGAACGGGTGAGTTTTTTAACGTAAAGATTACCGCTGCAGAAGATTTTGATTTGTACGGAGAAGTGGTAAACAATTAATAGGATTATGAGGTTTTCTTTTCTAGTGTTTTTGCTCACTTTTATTTCTTGTAAAAATGAAACAAAAAATGAGTCTGAAACTTCTAAAATAGAAACTGAAAAAGTACAAACAATCTCTAATCCTACTCCTTCAAACAGTTCATTACCGCGCTTGTTTAGTAATGGAGCTTCTTTATTTTTATCATACGTTACGCAAACCGATAGTCTTTCAACTTTATATTATTCAGAGTATAAAGATGAAACTTGGCAACGTCCTATAAAGGTGAGCTCTGGAAATAATTGGTTTGTAAATTGGGCAGATTTTCCAGTTATAGCAGAAAATAAGGGAACTATTTTAATAAACCATCTTCAAAAATCGGCAGAAGGCACTTACACCTACGATATTAAATTAAATATTCATTCTTTCGAAGTAACAAAAAACAAACGAGATTTTTTGCTCCACGATGATGGCACCAAAAGCGAACACGGTTTTGTTTCGATGACTCCGACCGATAGTGGCTTTTTTGTAACGTGGTTAGATGGGCGTAATACTAGTGGAGGAGGTCATAATAGCCAAGATTCCCATAATAAAGCAGGCGCAATGACATTGAGAAGCGCGTCCATCAACTTTCAAGGAGAGATCACTAAAAGTATAGAGTTAGATAATCGAGTATGTGATTGCTGCGGAACTTCTTCCGCAATGAGTAATAAAGGACCAATTGTTGCTTATCGCGATAGAAGCAAAAACGAAATACGAGATATTTCAGTAATACGTTTTGAAAACGGAAAACCGTTACCATTTCAAACTATTGGGAATGATAATTGGGAAATTCCGGGTTGTCCTGTAAATGGGCCTTCCATTGCAGCGCTTGAAAATTCAGTTGCGGTTGGTTGGTTTACTGCTGTGGGAGGAGAAGGGAAAGTGCAAATAGCTTTTTCAGAGGATAATGGAGAAAACTTCGGAAATTCTATTAGAGTTGATACTAAAAATGCAACCGGTAGAGTAGAGGTGGAGATGATTTCAGAAAAAGAAGCTGCTATTATTTGGATGGAGCCCAATGGTGAAGAAGAGGTGATTAAAGTTAGAAAAGTAGCTGTTTCAGGAGAAATTGGAGACCCAATTATTGTTTCGAAAACTAGCGCCGAGCGTGCTAGCGGCTTCCCTCAAATGGCAAAAGTAGCTAACAAATTATTCTTTGCTTGGACGCAAACGGATAGTGCTAAGATTGTTAGGACAGCTCAACTGGATATTAAAAATTTATAGCTACCACACTTTTACCTCACAATTGGAAAGAAAACTTACAAATAGTATCTTTATGGTATGAATAAGAGGTTTAGATTTCCTAAATGGACGGTGACAGCTTTTACAGTGATATTGATAATCGTAATGATTATTACGTTTTTACTAAAACAAAATAACCCCGAATGGCAATTTGGTAATACCTTTTTGTTGTCGCAAGCAATCGCTTTAGTATTACAAATTATATTAAACATTATTAATTGGCGATCTAATAGAAAAATAGTGGTGTTAATGACGCTGTTTATTAGCGCAACTATTTTAGCTTCTGTAATTTGGCAATTTATTAGTTTTAATTTGGTTTATAACTAAGCTTGAAAAATCTACTCATCATAGGTCATACCTTTCCTGAACCGTCTACCACAGCGGCAGGCTCTAGAATGCTTCAGCTTATTCAGCTTTTCTTAGCAGATAATTACACTATAACCTTTGCAAGCACTGCGAGTGTTAGTGATAAATCTGTGGATTTGGAAAACTTAGGAGTTTCTTCAAAAACAATTCAACTTAATAATCTTTCTTTTGATGAATTTCTTCGGAAAGAAAACCCAACTATTGTGCTTTTTGATCGGTTTATAACTGAAGAACAATTTGGCTGGCGCGTTAGTGAAATATGTCCCGAAGCACTAAAAGTATTAGACACAGAAGACCTACATTTTCTCAGGAAAGCACGCGAAACAGCTGTAAAACAAAACAAACCTGTTGAAAAAGCTAATTTGTTTACCGGAACGGCAAAAAGAGAATTAGCAAGTATTTGGCGGTGTGATGTGTCACTTATTATTTCAGAAGTTGAAATGAAGCTATTACAAAACACCTTTGCTATTCCAGAAGACATATTGTTTTATTTGCCTTTTTTGCTTTCTCCCACTTCAGAAAAACAAATTAAAAGTTTACCAACTTTTAAGGAACGAAATCACTTTATCACCATCGGCAATTTACTGCATGCGCCTAATATAGATTCAGTAAAAGTTTTAAAAAAAGAGATCTGGCCTCATATTAAAGCACAACTTCCAAAAGCTGAATTATATATTTACGGAGCCTACGCCCCGCAGCAGATACAAGAATTGCATAACGAGAAAGAAGGTTTTATTATTAAAGGTTGGGCAGCAGATAGTCATACTGTAATGCAAAAAGCACGAGTGTGTTTAGCGCCAATACGATTTGGTGCTGGTTTAAAAGGGAAACTGATCGACGCTATGCAATGCGGAACGCCGTTCGTAACTACAAATATAGGAGCCGAAGGGATTTACGATGTTTCTACAACTAATAATGGGATAGATAATTGGACTGATTTTATTAATAGAGCGATCACACTTTATACAGATGATAAAGTTTGGTTAGAAAAACAGCATCAAGGTTTTGAAACACTCAATAACCGATTAAATAAAAATCTTTTTGAGAATAATTTTATTGAAAGAATTCAAACTCTTCTAAACTCATCAGAAACACACAGAAAGAAAAATTTCTTTGGGCAAATTTTACAGCATCACACGGCACAAAGCACCAAGTTTATGTCCAAATGGATTGAGGAGAAGAACAAGTAAAACTTTAAAGTGGAAAGACCATCTTTATATCACTCCGCTCATATGGCACGTTAAGTTCTTGTTCTACTTCTATAAACCCAAACTTTCTATAAATATAGATAGCATTTTCTAGTTTGGTATTGGAGTACAAAAAGAGTTTCTTAAAGTTATTTTCTTTAGCAAAATCAATGCAATACTGCATGAGCTTTTGACCAATTTTTCTGCCTCGTTGATTTGGTAAAACTGCCATTTTGGTTAGCTCGAAAGCGTTTTCTTCCTTTTTTAAAAGAGCAACTGTCCCTAAAACGGTATTATTTTCAATGGCGAAAAAGATATATCCGCCAGGATTTAAAATGTATTTTTCTGGATTACTTAGTACTTCGCGGTCAAAATCCTCAACATAAAAGAAGGTTTCCAGCCATTCTACATTTAGGTCGTAAAAGTCTTGAGCATATTGCGGCTCGTAGGGTGTAATTTTCATGAAGCGATACAGTCTGATATTAAATAAGAAATCGTTTTCCCTAATTGTCCCGAACTACTTGAAAAAGCCGGTGATCCTTCGCAAATATGAATATACTTGCAGTTCTGTTTTTTTGAAAAGTAAGCAAGGAACTTTCTAGCTTCGGTTACCGTAAAGCCGCTCGGTGTCATTGCGCTACTTCCTATGTTTTCGATAGCATCCAAATCTAATTCAATACCAAAATAGTCAGTTTCGGTATGTAGAAATTCGTCAGTATGTTGAAGTGCTTTTAAAAATGATGTTTTTTCTGAAATGGCAATATCTTCAAAAATGGAATATTGAATTCTTTCTGGATTGGCATCCATCGTTTCAAAAACAACCTTTGAGGTATAATTTCTATGAATCCCGAATATAGAATATTTGTTTAAAAAGCCTTTTTCAAAAGCATAGGAAAATCCATTTCCACTATGGCGGTGTTCCAAAGCTCGAAAATCTGTGTGCGCATCAAAATTTACGCAGTTAATTCCTTTGCCGATAGCTTGAGAAACTCCTTTTAAATTTCCGAAGCTATTATTATGACCGCCCCCAATAATAATTGGAACTTTGTTTGCTTGAATAATGCGTTTGATGGTTTCTGAAACTTTATCATCAATTTGAGTTACTAACTCCCCTAACTTTTCATAATAATGCGGATTGTCTTCAGAAATTGTTTCCGCCTGTTCCATTTGGGTTTTACAATCTATTTCGCCTAGAATAATTACGTTTTCGGCTTTAGTAAGTAAATTATTTTGAATATTACAAAACGATTGTAAAGCCACCACCCAAGCATCTCGAGCACCTGGCTTTCCGTGGTTAGCCCGTACACCAATATCTTCAGGAATACCTAATAAAACGTATTTTGATTGGGTGTTTTTTAATTCTTCCCAATTGGTAACAGTTTTTACAGCAGCTCCCATTTTTTCTTCTCCAGCTCTCGAGCTCGTTAGTTTTGAAAGCTCTTTTTCAGAATAAAATCGAACGAAATCCATTATACAAGCTCTCCTTTTATGATTACTGAATCGATTAAATTACTCCCAAAGGAATATGGCAAATACCCATACGAAGGAACCGCTTTTGTTATAATAAGGCTCGCAACTTTTCCTTTGGTAATGCTCCCATGTGTATCGCTAATTCCCATGGCATATGCACCGTTGATTGTAGCGGCGTTAATTGCTTCTTCTGGTGTTAAGCGCATTTTTATACAAGCTGTAGAAACTACAAAATTCATGTTTCCGCTAGGCGTAGAACCTGGATTGTAGTCAGTTGCCAAAGCAAGTGGTAACCCAGCATCGATTAATTTTCTTCCAGGCGTATAAGAAATACTTAAAAAATAGGAGCAGGGGGGAAGTGCCACTGGCATTGTTTCACTGCCTTTTAAAGCTTCAATGTCTTCGTCGGTCAATACTTCTAGGTGGTCTACGCTTAAAGCGTTGTATTTTACACCCGCGGCAATACCACCAATAGCGTTAAATTGGTTGACGTGAATTTTAGGGGTGAGTTTATATTTTTGAGCTTCCTTAAGGATACGTTCTGTTTCTGCTACTGAAAAGTAACCGTCTTCGCAAAACACGTCTACATAGTCTGCTAATTTTTCTTCAGCAATTTTCGGGAGCATCTCATTGCAAATTAAATCGATATATTCCGTTTTCTTCTCTTTATATTCAGTGGGTACAGCGTGAGCACCTAAAAAGGTCGTTTTCACCGTAACCGGATAGTTTTTCTCTAGTTTTTTGGCAACGCGAAGCATTTTAGATTCCGCTTCGGTGGTAAGTCCGTAACCACTTTTAATTTCAATAGCTGCCGTTCCTAGTTTCATCACTTCTTCCAATCGTTGGGCAGATTGTTTATAGAGTTCTTTTTCTGAAGTTTCCTGTAACTTTTTAGCGCTATTGACAATTCCGCCGCCTTTTTCAGCAATTTCCTGATAGGATAATCCTTTAATTCTATCAACAAATTCCTGCTCACGGTTTCCAGCATAGACAATATGCGTATGCGAATCGCACCAAGCGGGCATTACGATTTTACCGGTGCAATCTATGGGTTTAAAACCTTCCACATTTGGAATATTCTTCATTTCGCCATAATCTGAAATGATACCATCTTTAATAAGCACCCAAGCATTATTAATACTGGGTAAATGGTTCATCTCTGTTCCGCTTACTTTTTGTGGCGGATTTTCACGGGTTTGCAGTAGTTGCTGTATGTTAGTAAGGAGTAATTTCATACTATAAAGATAGTAAACTTGAGAAGGAATTTATACCTTAGACGTTCAGAAAATTTTAGTGAGATGAAACAGAAAAGTTTAGGTGTAAATACTATTTGTACACACGTTGGCGAAGTAAAAGATGAACAGTTTAAAGGAGCTGTTTCTCCTATTTATCCATCAAGTTCATATGCATATGAAGGCGTGGATGTAAAACGATATCCACGTTATTTTAATACCCCCAATCAAGAAGCACTTTGCAAGAAAATTGCGATGTTGGAAAAAACTGAAGCGGGTTTAATTTTTGGAAGTGGAATGGCTGCCATAAGTACAACGATGTTAGCTTTTTTACATGCTGGAGATCACGTGGTATTGCAGAAAACACTCTACGGAGGAACCTATAATTTTGTAGTAGAAGAGTTTGATAAATTTGGGATTGAATATGATTTCACTGAAGGTTTTTCTGAAGCTGACTTCACTTCAAAAATTAAAGAAAACACCAAAGTAATTTTTGTTGAAACACCATCTAATCCGTTGATGCTAATAACCGATTTAGAAATGATTTCGCGAATAGCAAAAGAGCAAAATATTATTACAATGATTGACAATACGTTTGCATCGCCCATAAATCAAAATCCAGCAGATTTCGGAATTGATATTATGATACATAGTGCGACTAAATATATGGGTGGTCATAGCGATATTTGTGCGGGAGCAGTTGCTGCTTCAGAAGAACATATTACTAAAATTTGGAATGTAGCTAAAAATTTAGGAGGTAGTTTAAGCGATTATACGGTTTGGTTATTAGAGCGTAGTATGAAGACGATGAAATTACGTGTAAAAGCTCAAAACCGAAATGCTAAAAAACTTGCTAAATGGTTACATAAACATGATTTGGTTGAGAGAGTATATTACCCAGGTTTAAAAAGCCATCCGGATTATCAGTTAGCAAAAAAACAAATGCGAGGATATAGCGGAATGCTTTCATTTGAATTAAAAGAAGGGGTGGACGCTTCAAAATTTATGAAATCGTTGAAACTGATTAAAGAATCGATGAGTTTAGCTGGAGTAGAATCTACTATTTTATCCCCTTCAAAAACATCGCACGCATTACTTTCTTCAGAAGAAAGAGAACGACAAGGAATAAGCGATGGTTTGTTACGTTTTTCTGTAGGAATTGAAGAAAAACGCGACTTAATAAACGATTTAGAACAAGCCTTTGAAACTGTTTTAGATGGAAAACTACAAAAAGTATAAACCATGAAGTTAGATATATTAGCCATTGGGGCGCATCCCGATGATGTAGAGTTAAGTTGTGCAGGAACTATTGCAAAAGAAGTAGCAAATGGAAAAAAAGTAGGGATATTAGATTTAACTCGAGGCGAGTTGGGTACAAGAGGCACTGCCGAAATTAGAGATAAAGAGGCAGCGGATGCTGCTAAGATATTGGGTGTCGCGGTACGGCACAATTTACAATTCTCAGACGGTTTTTTTGTGAATAATACGGCTACCCAGTTAGAGGTTATTAAAATATTGAGAAAATACAAACCAGATGTTGTTTTATGCAATGCAGTTGATGACCGTCATATCGATCACGGAAAAGGTAGTAAGTTGGTTAGCGATGCTTGTTTTTTAAGTGGTTTGCGAAAAATTGAAACAATCCATGAGAGTAATCACCAAAAGGAATGGCGACCTAAACATGTGTACCATTATATACAGTGGAAAGACTTAACACCCGATTTTGTTGTTGATATAACTGGACATTTGGATAAAAAACTAGAATCGGTTGCGGCGTATAAAAGTCAGTTTTTTGATGAAAACTCTAAAGAACCGGTTACGCCCATTGCTACGGCTAACTTTAATGAGAGTATAACATATCGTGCTCAAAACTTGGGACGCTTAATAGGAGTGGAGCACGGAGAGGGCTTTACAACAGAACGTTATGTGGCTGTAGATTCTATTTTTGATTTGATCTAAAAATTCTGATATTTTTATATTGTGCAAACGTGGTAAATACCTTATATTTGCACTCGCTTTTAAAGCGGAATTAACATGGTGGTTGTAGCTCAGCTGGTTAGAGCATCGGTTTGTGGTACCGAGGGTCGCGGGTTCGAATCCCGTCTTCCACCCAAAAGTAAAGCCTCTCAGGAATGAGAGGCTTTTTTTGTATTCAGAATGTATGTTTCAAGGCGTCTAAGTGTGCATTCTGTTGAACAGAGTCGAAGTATAGCAAAGACCTAGCATCTATCGCTATAGCTTGTCTGCCGTAATTCTTCCTTCACGATTAGCTAATTCCCAAGCTGTTTGAAAAATTAACTGTGTTCTTTTTGTCATTAACTCGTATTCAATTTTATCTGGTGTATCCGTTGGCTTATGGTAGTCTTCGTGTGTCCCATTAAAATAAAAGATAATCGGGATATTGTTTTTAGCAAAGTTGTAATGATCGCTTCGGTAGTAAAAACGATTGGGATCATTATCATCATTATAGGTATAATCTAACTCTAAGTTTGTGTATTCTTTGTTCACTTCTTCAGAAACATCATGAAGCTCTTGGCTTAGTTTGTCACTACCTATTAAATAAATATAGTTTGGATTATCTTTTTTATCTGGATCTATACGGCCAATCATATCTGTGTTTAGATTAGCAACAGTATTCTCTAAAGGAAAAATTGGGTTTTCGGTGTAATATCGAGAGCCAAACAATCCTATTTCCTCTGCTGTAACGTGTAAAAATAAAATAGAGCGCTTTGGTCCGTTCCCATCTTTAACTGCTTGCTGGAAAGCTTCAGCCATTTCTAACATTGCCATAGTTCCGCTACCGTCATCATCTGCACCATTGAAAATAGTGCCATCTTCTCTCATACCTACGTGATCGTAATGTGCAGAAAGAACAATTATTTCATCTGGTTTTTCTGAACCTTCAATAAAAGCTACTACATTTTCCGATGGTTTAGGATCTTGCATTCTGTCGAAATATTCAGCAGGGATAGTTTGATAATAATTATTCTCTTCGATAGGAGAAGCAATACCGTGATCTTGATAAAAGTTGCGAAGGTATTCTGCGGCTAATTTTTGCCCCTTTTCACCTGTCATTCTCCCTTGCATTTCATCACCAGCAAATGTGTATAACATGGTTTTTAATTCTTTAGCAGTGATACTATTGGCATAGTCCACGCGCGTTTTTTTCTTTGCAGTGGTTGTTTGTGCTGTATTACATGATACTACCAATAATGTTAATAGGGAGAGAAAAAAATATTTCATTTGTAAACGAGTTATAAGATTTTTAATGAGGATGCTTTAATTTTATTTGTTCAACAGAAAAATAAAATTGCCTTTTATAGAATATTACTTCTATAAAAGGCGTATAATTATTTAATCAAATGATGCGAGCTTATAAGTGTCATCATCAGCTTTTTCATATCGTAAGGTATTCGTTTTTACCATTTCATTTCCATCTTGATCTTGAGATTTAATTGAAATTTTTACAACATAAATAGTTTCAATTCCTTCTGCATCAGAAGTTTCTTCAGTCACCTTAATGTTCTCATTGTTAAAGGTAGTTCCCTCAGGTAAGTTCATTTGCTTTTTAACTTCTTGAACAGCCATATCGCGAACAGTTTCTGTATCTTTTTTGTCACTTGCACAAGCAAATAACAATGTTGAAAATAATAAAATTGCAAATCGTTTCATAAAAAGTAAATTTTGGTTGACCATAAAGATAGTTGAAGTTAAAGCCTATTTTCTAAAAATTATGTGAAAAAACTAAGAGCTCTTTTTCTTATCCTTTAAAATGAATCATAACAATCTGTATCTTTGCATTAAATTTTACAGAGAATGAATATTGAACAGATTTACACCGGATGTCTTTCGCAAGGCGCTTACTACATTGAAAGTGAAGGCGAGGTAGCAATTATAGATCCTTTGCGAGAAACGCAGCCATATACAGAAAGAGCAGAACGTGATAATGCTAAGATAAAATATATTTTCGAAACCCATTTTCATGCTGATTTTGTAAGCGGGCATCTTTCACTTTCTGAAAAGACTGGAGCTCCAATAATATTTGGTCCAAACGCTAATCCTTCTTTTAATGCTACGATAGCTAATGATAAACAGGAGTTTAAAGTAGGAAAGCTAACCATAATTGCTTTGCACACTCCAGGACATACTATGGAAAGCACAACCTATTTGCTTCGAGATGAAAGCGGTAAGGACCAAGCTATTTTTAGTGGTGATACTTTGTTTTTAGGTGATGTGGGTAGACCCGATTTGGCCCAGAAGGCAGCTACTATGACGCAAGATGAACTTGCAGGTATTTTATACGATAGCCTTCGTGAAAAAATAATGCCGTTAGCCGATGACGTTACCGTGTATCCGGCACACGGTGCGGGTTCTGCCTGTGGAAAAAATATGATGAAAGAAACCGTAGATACGCTAGGCAATCAAAAAAAGATGAATTATGCATTACGGGAAGATATGACTCGTGATGAGTTTATACAAGAAGTGACCGACGGTCTTTTACCACCACCAAGCTATTTTCCGTTAAACGTGAAAATGAATAAGGAAGGTTACGATAGTTTTGATGAAGTAATCACCCGCGGAACAAAAACATTAAGCCCACAAGAATTTGAAACTGCGGCAAACACAACTGGAGCGGTGATGTTAGATGTGCGTCATCAAAAAGAATTTATTAAAGGTCATGTTCCAAATTCTATCTTTATTGGCTTAGATGGCGGATTTGCTCCTTGGGTTGGCGATTTAATTGCAGATGTGAAACAACCTATTTTATTAATTGTTGATGAAGGACGTGAAGAAGAAGCTGTGATGCGATTATCAAGAGTTGGTTTTGACAATACTTTAGGGTATTTAAAAGGAGGAATAGAAGCTTGGCAGCAAGACGGGAAAGAGATAGCCAACATGCAATCTGTTTCTGCAACTGTATTAAAAGAAAAGATGAAAGAAGAAGTTGCTATTTTTGATGTACGTAAAGATGCAGAATATAGTTCTGCCCATATTCCCAATGCCAAGCATACTTCTTTAAGTCTTATTAATGAATACTTAAGTGATTACCCTACTAAAGAGCCTTTTTACGTACATTGTGCAGGAGGATATCGCTCGGTTATTGCCGCTTCAATCTTAAAAAATAGAGGGATACATAATGTGATAGATGTTGCAGGAGGATTTAAAGCTATAAAAGAAGCAGATATAGAAATAACAGCTTAAGACTATAAAAAAGGAAATAATAAAAAACCCTGAAGCGGAGGTGTTTCAGGGTTTATTCTTGCTATTCATTTCTCTTCTTCATTAATTACTCTTCTCAGCAAGGTCTTCAAGATTTTTTACTTTTGCAACTGTACCTTTAATCTCGGAAAGTTGATTATTTAAAGTTTTTTGTAATTTTGGTGGAAAACGGTTTTCATTTAAAGTTTCTTCATATTCCTCCATACTTGCTTTTTCACCTCGAATACATTCTTCAAGAACTGCTTCATCGTCTTTTCCAGTGAATGCAGTTTTTATATCAATCCAAGTACGATGTATATCTCCCGTTGTACTTCCCTCTTCGGCAGGCTTTTCATTTAACGAACGTATTTCATTGTCCAACTCAGTAGCAAATTTATTACGTTGTCGAGCTTGTTGCTCTAGAAAACGTTTAAGATTACTATCTTTTGCATCTTCCATTGCTTTAGTAAATCCTTTTTCTGCATCGTAATTTTTCTTTAGTAGTCCCTGTAGGTTATTCACTAAATCTTTATGAACAGTTTCCTTTGCTTGTTCTCTTGTAGTCTTCATAGTGTTCTGTTTTTTTAAATTATATACTAAAAGTACAATCTATTTTAGAAGAAATTTCTTAGCATTTTGCCAATTGAGAATGCTTTAACAAAGGGTGTTAATGAATTATAATTATTTTGATGGTCAGTTGATTACTGTGTATATTTATGTGAATCAAAATATTACAGTTATGGAAAATGATAAGAAAAATAATTCGGAAAAACAGAAGCAAAGTATAGAAGAGCAAGCCATCAATAAAAAAGGACAAGAGGCTGATGGGAAAGAAATAAATCATCAAGTAAAACAACGGAAAGAGCAACATCAACCTCGTGATACGGCATAAAATAATTTAAAATGAGAAAGCCCCGCAATATGTTGCGGGGCTTTCTTTTTTGATCGAAGTCTGCTATCAACAGACTGGAGCAAAAAAAGATTATTTACGCGAGATCACTTTCTTTGCAGCTTTTATAATGGCATTGGCATTTAAACCATATTTTTCCATTAATTGCTCAGGCGTTCCAGATTCTCCAAAGGTATCTTGCGTCGCCACAAACTCTTGTGGAGTTGGGGCATTTTTGGCTAATACTCGGGAAACACTCTCACCAAGACCACCTAAATAGTTGTGTTCTTCTGCAGTGACAATGCACCCTGTTTTAGTAACGCTATCAAGTATCGCTTTATTGTCCAAAGGCTTAATTGTGTGTATGTTAATTACTTCAGCACTAATACCTTCTTCGTGTAATTTTTCGGCAGCTTGTAGTGCTTCCCATACTAAATGACCTGTTGCTACTAGGGTTACATCGGTTCCTTCTTGTAAATGAACAGCTTTACCAATCTCAAAATTCTGATTTTCAGGAGTGAAGTTTGCTACTTTTGGTCTTCCAAAACGAAGATAAACAGGTCCTTGGTGTTCTGCTACGGCCAAGGTTGCAGCTTTCGTTTGGTTATAGTCACAGGTATTGATAACAGTCATTCCAGGAAGCATTTTCATCAACCCTAAATCTTCTAGAATTTGATGTGTTGCTCCATCTTCACCTAAGGTAACACCAGCGTGAGAGGCACATATTTTTACGTTTTTACCACTATAAGCAATACTTTGGCGTATTTGATCGTACACGCGACCTGTAGAGAAGTTAGCAAAAGTACCTGTAAAAGGTATTTTTCCACCAATGGTCATCCCGGCTGCCATACCCATCATGTTTGCTTCGGCAATTCCAACTTGATAAAAGCGTTCTGGATGGTTTTCTTTAAATTCATCCATTTTTAGGGAACCAGTTAAGTCGGCACAAAGTGCAACTACATCTTCATTTGTTTTACCTAATTCGGTCAATCCTGCTCCAAAACCGGATCTTGTATCTTTTTTTCCGCTGTCTGTATATTTTTTCATTGTATTACTTTTCAGAATTAATAATCACCCAGCGTTTCCGGGTTCTGTGATAATGCTTTTTCTAATTGCTCGTCATTTGGAGCTTTTCCGTGCCAAGCGTGTGTGTGCATCATAAAATCAACACCGTTCCCCATTACCGTGTGCAACAACACACAGACAGGTTTTCCGTTTCCAGTTTTAGCTTTGGCTTTTTTCATTCCTTCAAGTACGGCAGAAAGATTGTTTCCTTCTTTAATTTCTAGAACGTCCCAGCCAAATGCTTCAAATTTTTCTTTTACGTTTCCTAACGGAAGTACATTTTGAGTTGAACCGTCAATTTGTTGTCCGTTTAAATCAATAGAAACAATTAGATTGTCCACTTTGTTTCCGGCAGCATACATAATAGCTTCCCAATTCTGGCCTTCTTGTAATTCGCCATCGCCACAAAGGGTGTATACTATATGGTTATCCTTATTTAATGTTTTTGCTTCCGCAGCACCGATAGATACAGAGATTCCCTGCCCTAATGATCCTGAAGCTACACGTATTCCTGGTAAGCCTTCATGAGTAGTTGGATGCCCTTGTAAGCGAGAATCAATATGTCTAAAGGTTTTTAATTCTTCTACAGGAAAATAACCCGAACGCGCTAAAACACTATAAAAAACCGGTGAAATATGGCCGTTTGAAAGAAAGAAAAGGTCTTCCTCAATTCCGTCCATACTAAAGTCATCTTTGCGCTCCATTAATTCTTGATACAAAGCGACGAAAAATTCAGCACAGCCTAAAGAACCACCTGGGTGCCCTGAATTGACTGCGTGTACTTGTCTTAAAATATCCCTGCGAACCTGAACCACTAAATCCTCAAGGTGTTGTAAATCTGCCATTTGTGTAGTTTTGTTTTTCAGCATCAAAAATACGGTATTCTTAGGGGTAGGCAAAACTAAATTAGGGCAGTTATCAACGATTTAAAGGAAGTTATTAAGGTTGGGATAAAAGTTTTAAGTTAGTTGCTCATGGAGAAAGAAACAAGACTATGGGAAGCATAAAACAAGACAATTAGGCAAAAGTGTGGAAAACATTCCTTTGTCTTGCCTTTTGATTCTTTTTTCTGAAGCAATTTTAATTTTTTTCAGAAGAAATGGAAGCTACGTATCTAAACAAATCCTATTATCTTTGCAGCTGTTTGCCAATTCTGGCATATTTCAGAAAAACCTTGAATGCAATTTAAACTAGAAAAAACCGATCCAGAAAGTCAAGCCCGCGCTGGGACTATAACATTAGACCACGGCCCTGTTGAAACGCCAATTTTTATGCCAGTAGGTACTGTTGGGACAGTTAAAGGAGTGCACCAACGTGAACTTTCACAAGATATAAACCCTGATATCATTTTAGGAAATACGTATCATTTATACTTACGGCCACAGACTAACATTCTTAAAAAAGCTGGCGGGATTCATAAATTTATGAATTGGGACCGAAATATCTTGACCGATAGTGGCGGTTATCAAGTGTATTCCCTTTCAGCAAATAGAAAAATTAAGGAAGAGGGTGTTAAGTTTAAGTCGCATATTGACGGTAGCATGCATTTTTTCACACCTGAAAACGTGATGGAAATCCAACGAACTATTGGAGCCGACATTATCATGGCCTTTGATGAATGTACACCGTATCCTTGTGATTATAAGTATGCCAAACGTTCTATGCATATGACGCATCGTTGGCTAGATAGGTGTATTGCTCATTTAGATAAAACACCTTTAAAATACGATTACAACCAGACATTTTTTCCCATTGTTCAAGGAAGCACTTACAAAGATCTCAGGAAACAATCTGCAGAGTACATAGCATCTGTAGGAGCAGCAGGAAATGCAATTGGCGGTCTATCTGTTGGGGAACCAGCTGAAGAAATGTATGCTATGACTGAAGTGGTCACAGATATACTTCCTGAAGATAAACCTCGTTATTTAATGGGAGTAGGAACACCTATTAATTTATTAGAAAATATTGCTTTGGGGATCGATATGTTTGATTGTGTAATGCCTACTAGAAATGGACGAAACGGTATGCTTTTTACAGCACATGGTTCTATAAACATTAAAAACAAAAAGTGGGAAGATGATTTTTCACCTATTGATGAGATGGATATTACTTGGGTAGATACTGCGTATAGCAAAGCGTATGTACGTCACCTATTTAAGGTAAAAGAACTTTTGGGTATGCAAATTGCAACTATCCATAACCTCGGGTTTTATTTATGGTTGGTTCGTGAAGCGAGAAAGCATATCTTAGCCGGAGATTTTACTACTTGGAAAAACAAGATGGTTAAACAAATGGATAAACGCCTTTAATGTTAAGCATACTCGATAAATATATACTGAAGCGATACTTAGGAACATTTTTACTGTTGCTTCTATTATTTATTCCCATCGGGATAACGGTGAACCTTGCGGAAAAGATTGATAAAATGCTCGAAAATGAGGTGCCTTTTATCGAAATAGCAAAGTATTATTTAGACTTTACCATCTATTTTGCAAACTTGTTATTCCCCTTGTTTTTGTTTTTGTCCGTAATCTGGTTCACATCAAAACTCGCAAACAATACAGAGATTATAGCTTTTTTAAGTAGTGGGGTTTCGTATTATCGATTTTTACGCCCGTATATGATTGGTGCTACAATTGTTTGTATTGGCGCTTTGGTGTTAGGTATGTATTTAGCGCCCATGGCCAGTAAAGGATTTAATGAGTTTAAGTACAAATACCTTAAGAAAGGAACACAAGATAGGGCGCAATCTAATGTATACAGACAGATAAATGATAATGATTATATTTATGTAAGTTACTTTAATGTGAAGGAGAAAAGTGGAAACAACTTTACCTTAGAACATTTTGAAGATAATGAAATGAAATTCAAGATTTCAGCAAGTAGTATAAAGTATAATGAAAAAGATAGCTCTTACACACTCTATAATTATAAAAAAAGAATTGTAGGTCAAAACAATGACCAGCTTTTAAAAGAAACAAAGCTAGACACAACGTTTTCCTTTGAAATGGAAGATTTAACACCAGTTGAATACATTGCAGAAACTTTAAATTTTACAGAGCTTAACGACTTTATACAACGAGAAAAAGCAAAAGGTTCTTCCTACATAAATAGGTACGAAGTGGTACGCTATAAACGTTGGAGTTTGCCAGTTTCTGCGTATATCTTGACTATTATTGCAGTTGCAGTATCATCGGTAAAACGCCGTGGGGGAATGGGAGTCAATCTTGCCATTGGTATTGGTATCGGGATGACTTTTATCTTTTTCGATAAGATATTTGGGACAATGGCAGAACAGAGTACTTTTTCACCTTTTATCGCTACATGGTTCCCTAACTTTGTATTTGGTATCTTAGCTATTTACCTTCTTAGAAATGCCAAACGCTAAATTACTCAACTCCCTCCATTTACACGGAATTGTCTTTATTTGGGGGTTTACAGCGGTGCTGGGAGCATTAATTTCCATTGACGCCATTCCGTTGGTATGGATTAGAATGCTATTGGCTTCAGGTTTTATATTGTTATTTGTCCTTCTGAAGAAAGAAAAACTACGCTTTTCAGTTAAAACACTCTCACGCTTTTTTCTTGCCGGATTTATCATTGCGTTGCATTGGCTGTGCTTTTTTGGAGCTATAAAAGAATCGAACGTTTCGGTTACATTGGCAATTATGTCCACAGGAGCTTTTTTTGCTTCTCTATTAGAGCCGCTTTTCTACAGAAGAAAAATAATCGGGTACGAAGTGTTCTTCGGAATTATAGTAATCAGTGGTTTATACCTAATATTTAATGTAGAAACCGATTATATCTGGGGAATTGGCCTAGCACTAGCTTCATCATTCTTAGGAGCAGTATTTACTATTATTAACGGGGCATTGGTAGTAAAACATAAAGCTTCGGTTATTTCTTTATACGAATTATTTTTCGGGGGATTATGTATTACGGCCTATTTAGCTTTTCAGGGAAAAATTACTTCAGAATTATTTCAACTGTCAACAAACGACTGGCTTTTACTATTACTTTTAGCTTCAGTTTGCACCGCATATGCCTTTTTGGCTTCGGTACACGTGATGAAATGGATAAGCCCTTATACCGTGATGTTAACCGTAAACCTAGAACCAGTGTATGGAATTATCTTAGCATTGCTTATTTTAGGCGATTCAGAACATATGAAAACAGAGTTTTATTATGGAGCCGTCATTATTATAGTAACAGTCATTGCTAATGGAATTATTAAAAACAGATTGCAAAGAAAAAAAAGGCGATTGCCTAATACCTAAAAACAAAATTTTATCTTTGTACGCTAAGCAAAAAACTACAATCTAAAGATACTATGGAATATCTTGAATTTGAATTACCTATAAAGGACTTACAGGAACAGTACGAGAAAGCTTGCCAAATTGGAACTGACAGCGAAGTAGATGTTACCAATACCTGTAAGCAGATTGAGAAAAAATTAAAGGAAACTAAGAAGGAAGTATATAAAAACTTAACCCCGTGGCAACGTGTACAGTTGTCTCGTCACCCCAATCGTCCCTATACTATGGATTATGTTAAATCCATTTGTGGGGATTCTTTTTTAGAACTTCACGGCGATCGTAACTTTAAAGACGACAAAGCCATGGTAGGCGGTTTAGGGAAAATTGGTGACCAAAGCTATATGTTTATTGGGCAGCAAAAAGGGTATAATACCAAAACGAGACAATACCGTAATTTTGGGATGGCAAGTCCTGAAGGATACCGTAAAGCCCTTCGTTTAATGAAGTCTGCCGAAAAATTTGGCCTTCCAGTAGTTACTTTTATCGACACGCCTGGAGCGTATCCTGGATTAGAAGCCGAAGAACGTGGACAAGGGGAAGCCATTGCCCGTAATATTATGGAAATGACGCGCCTTAAAGTACCAATTATAGTAATTGTTATTGGAGAAGGAGCTAGTGGTGGAGCCTTAGGAATAGGTGTTGGTGATCGCGTTATGATGCTCGAAAACTCATGGTATTCTGTAATTTCGCCTGAAAACTGTTCTTCTATCTTATGGAGAAGTTGGGATCATAAAGAACAAGCCGCTGAGGCATTAAACCTAACAGCAAAAGATGCCAAAAGACTAAAAGTAATCGATACTATTATTAAAGAACCACTAGGCGGAGCGCATAGCGATCGAGAAAAAACTTTTTCTACCGTTTCTAAGACCATTTCAAAAGTATATGATGAATTAAAAATCTTATCACCAACCGATTTGGTTAATCTTAGAATGGAAAAATATTCTGAGATGGGAGTCTTTAAAGGCTAACTTCAATTATAGCAACCCTTTCAAAAATCCGGAGGTTCGTCTTCGGTTTTTTTTGCACCTTATTAACAATAATCTTAAGTTATCAACAGTTCAAATGTTGATGACTGGTTAACATCGAAACTTTTAATACGCCTGTTTCAGTTAACATTTTCTTTACATTCGCCTTATGGAAAAAGTACAACAGCAAAATCAATATAAAACGAAGTCTTCCCAAGTAATTTCGTTGGAAAAGGGGAAACTTCCTCCGCAAGCTATTGATTTAGAGCAAGTTGTGCTTGGAGCGATGATGATCGATAAAAAAGGTGTCGATGAGGTGATTGATATTTTACACGCCGATGTGTTTTATAAAGATGCTCACAAATACATCTTTGAAGCCATTCATACACTCTTTGAAAACAGTGAACCGGTGGACTTATTAACCGTTTCGTCCCAATTAAAAAAGGACGCAACGCTTGAAGTTGCAGGAGGCGAATTTTACTTGGTTCAATTGACCCAAAAAGTGTCTTCTTCGGCACATATTGAGTTTCATGCGCGTATCATTCTTCAGAAATTCATACAACGGAGTTTGATTAAAATTTCAAATGAAATCATTGAAGATTCGTACGATGAAACGACCGATGTTTTTGATTTATTGGATACTGCAGAATCCAAATTATACGAAATTACGCAAGGAAATATAAAGCGTTCTTCGGAAACAGCGCAGCAATTAGTAATTCAAGCGAAGAAAAAAATTGAAGAAATTGCCAATAGAGAAGGTCTTTCTGGTGTTCCTTCCGGTTTTGAAGATATAGACAAATTGACTTCCGGTTGGCAACCCAGTGATTTAATTATTATTGCCGCTCGTCCAGGTATGGGTAAAACGGCCTTGACGTTGTCTATGGCCCGTAACATTGCGGTAGATCATAATATTCCAGTAGCTTTCTTTTCTCTGGAAATGTCCTCCGTACAGTTAATTACACGATTAATTTCTTCGGAAACGCAATTAAGCTCCGAAAAACTACGTACCGGAAACTTAGAAAAACACGAGTGGGAACAGTTAAACGTGAAAGTAAAAGGGCTGGAAAAAGCGCCTTTATTTATTGATGATACACCATCGCTTTCCATTTTCGATTTACGTGCAAAAGCTAGACGTCTATCTTCGCAACACGGAATTAAATTGATTATGGTCGATTACCTGCAGTTAATGACAGCAGGAGGGAACAAAAACGGTGGAAATCGAGAGCAGGAAATCTCAACCATTTCCCGAAACTTAAAAGCATTGGCAAAAGAACTCAATGTTCCAGTAATTGCCTTATCCCAATTATCTCGTGCGGTAGAGACTCGTGGCGGAAGCAAGCGACCGTTACTTTCTGACCTTCGTGAATCTGGTGCGATTGAGCAAGATGCCGATATTGTATCGTTTATTTACCGTCCCGAATACTACAAAATTGACGAATGGGACGATGAAGAGCGTACGCCAACGCAAGGACAAGGTGAATTTATTGTAGCCAAACACCGTAACGGTGGTCTGGACGAAATACGCTTGCGTTTTGTGGGGCATTTAGGACGTTTCGAAAACTTAGAGCGTTTTGATATCCCTAGCGAAATCCATTCCCGTATGAACGATGCTGCCAATGATGATACCTTTAGAACCGACAGTCTGCCTTCTGCAGATGAAGCCTTCGGTAGTTCTATGAATAACGATCTGCCACCGGATGATGATAATGAGGTACCGTTTTAGGAGGATATAAGCTTATTTATTAGACTTTTTATATAGCCTGCATTAAGAAAATAAGAGTTTATAGGTTGCAGGAAACAAGAGCCAAGAACCATGACAAAAAGATGATTGATTTTGTGATTTGGCTTTATTAAGTATATTTGAAGAATTCTCCCCTACTTTTTTAAACAGAAAATAGATAAGATATACACGCAATAGCGTTTATACTTATGTTGTGCCTAATTTGACAAAAATGTCGGAAACCATTAAAATTTTATTAGCGAGTGGAGTAATTGCTGGAATTGTATCAGCAATAATCTCTTATTTGACTTCAATCCGACTGAAGAAAATGGATTTTAGAAATGAATATTACAAAGAGATTTTAAAGAAACGACTTAATGCGTATGAATTCATTGAAAATCAAATCGCAGTAATGAAAAGCGTAGTGTTGGATGATGATGGAAAACCATTTCACTTGATATTCGGACAAGGAGAAAGTAAATTTTATGAATTTCAACAAAATTTAATGTTAGCAATTTCGTACGGACTTTGGATTGACAATGAAACTCATGAAACACTTGACGAAATAAATAATCTATTTTTTAATTTAAATAACCACGTAAATAAAAAAAATGATTCGGTAATTGAGGAAATTGGAAAGAAATACTATAATCGAGTATCTGAATTGAGAATGAAACTCGAAAAAAACGCTAAAAAAGGACTTTACGATTTACACGATATAAAAAAAGTGTTCAAATCAAAAAAGCGGAATAAAAAGCGAATTATATATAAAGAATAAAACTAGGCACAAAAATATATAACCGCAATTACAGCGAAATTCACACCGACTTGTGACCTTTCCGTAAAAACCTAAAGACTTGTGTATTTTTATTCCTAACTATAGTTATACGAGACGTTAAGCTCCATTCAAGAGTTATTTTTACAAATTCACAATTTTTACTTACCTTTGACGTTAGTAACGTAAAACAATAGTATGATTATTTCTTTTGGCTCGAAAGAAACAGAACGGATTTGGAAAGGTATTCGAGTAAAAAAAATGCCTGTTAAAATCCAGAATGTTGGACGTCGAAAATTAAGAATGCTGAATAACTCGCAGGACATTTCCGATTTGAGGATTCCGCCATCCAATCGGCTTGAGAAATTAACCGGAAAATTGAAAGGATACTATAGCATTCGGATTAATAATCAATGGCGGGTTATGTTCATCTGGAACAATGGAAATGCAAGCGAAGTGGAAATAATCGATTATCATTAAAAATAAGTTATGGAAAAATTAGCAAACATCCACCCCGGAGAAATCTTGAACCTCGAATTTTTGGAGCCTCTCGAAATTACGGCCTACCGCCTTTCAAAGGATTTGAAAATACCACAGACCCGAATTTCAGAAATAATAAAAGGTAATCGTCGGATTACAGCAGACACGGCTCTACGATTGAGTAAGTATTTCGGGAATTCAGCAAAATTCTGGCTCGGAATTCAAGATGACTATGATATCGAAGAAGAAAAAGAAAAAAAGGAGAACGAATTGGACGAAATTAAACAGTACGTGTTATAAACGAAACTATGTGTTGAGATAAATATCAAAACCGACACCCTGTCTTCAGATGAAGCTTTCGGCAGTTCTATGAACAGTGATTTGCTACTAGAAGATGATAGTGAGGTGCCTTTTTAAAAGGTTTTATTTATGTTGCCAACAATTAGCTAATTTAAGCTACAGAATTAATTATACTTTAATTCAATAATAAAATAACTATTAATGGTTTCAAAAAATATTCTTCTAACATTTCTAATAAGCTTTATCCTAATTGTATTCTCGAGTTGCAAAGAAGACAAAAGAATTCTAGAAAAAATTGATTTTACTACTGATTACAAATTTTTATCAGATATTGAAAATGAAGTTTCTAATTCTAAAGAATATCAAAGATCTGGGACATATTTTGCTTTAAAGGGAGATTATAAAAATGCTTTAATTCAGTGGGATTTAATGGGTGGAAAAGAAGAAGTCTTCTCAAAAGAACAAATAGATTCAATAAAGCTTAAATATAAAATAGTAAACGCCTCCGATTACATAATTGATAAAGCAAAAGAAAACCAAATAATAATAATAAATGAAGCTCATCATAATTCGTTTCATCGTTTTTTTACAAAAACACTTCTTAAAGGATTATATGAAAAAGGTTATACAAACCTAGGTCTCGAAGCATTAGCAAATAATGATAGTTTAAACTCGGCTCTCAACAATCGAAAATATCCAATTCAAAAAACTGGTTATTATACGAAAGATCCGCAATTTGGAAATTTAATCAGAGACGCTTTAGAAATTGGATATAAGTTGTTTGCTTACGAGACTTTAGGAAGTGAAAGTGGAAAGCCTAGAGAAATTGACCAAGCCAAAAACATTGAAAAGGTAATTGATTCTAGACCAAACGAGAAGTTTTTAATTCATTGTGGCTATGACCATGCTTTAGAAGGAGCTCATAATTATTGGGAAAAAGCGATGGCGAGTAGGTTAACTGAGTACACAGGAATAAATCCATTAACAATTAACCAAGCCTCTTATAGTGAACGAAGTAGACCTGAACTAAACCATCCTTTTTTAAAAGCATTAAATTTTAATGAATCATCCATTTTAATTGATAATAAAAACAATCCTTTGAGGTATGAGAGAGAGGATGCTTGGGCAGACATAGCAGTATTTCATCCAAATACAGAATATATTAACAATAGACCAAATTGGTTATTTGAAAATGGCAATAAAAATGTCCCTGTTAAATTAAATGATATTGAAATTGATTTTCCAGTTATGGTTTTGGCCTGTAAAAAAGGAGAAAACTTAACTACAGCTGTTCCGATTGACATAAAAGAAGTGGAAAGTAAAACAGAAAACTGTAATCTAGGGTTGAGAAAGGGAGTTTATGAAGTTGTAGTCACAAACGGGAAAGAGTCAGTCAAATTTGAACAACAAGTAAAATAACTATTACCAATAAAGAAATGAGATGAAAAACAACCTTTTTATCTATTAATCATTTCTAAAGCAATTTAAAATTTCTCAAAACCACTTAAAATCTATTTTTTAGAAAATTACCTATCTTCTCAATATGGCTCGAATTTTGTCGTTATATTAGCATTATGACGAAATTTATTACCTTATTATTTATTATTTTCTTTTCCTTAAATGCTTCAGCATCCTATATTTTAATCCCGATGGATGTGGATGGGCAGAAGGAACACCTAAAAGCCTACGGAATTACGTATTGGACATTAGAACGCCAAGTCAAAGTAAAGTGGTTGCTTAACTACCGCGGTGGCTCTTTTTTAATGCCCAATTCCGAAGAAATTCAAAAGGAATGTCAAATTAGAGGTGTGTCTTTCGAAGTTATTTCTGATAGTAAGACCGAAGAAATACTGACGATGATAAGTAGTCCTTCACAAAACATGGAAGCTGTGGTGTTAGAAAAAGCACCAAAGATTGCTGTATATTCCCCAAAAGGAAATCAACCGTGGGATGATGCCGTAACCATGGTGTTGACATATGCGGAAATTCCCTATGAAGTTGTGTATGACACAGAAGTGTTGAGCGACCAGCTTATTTTATATGATTGGTTACATTTACACCACGAAGATTTTACAGGTCAGTATGGTAAATTCTACAGAGCCTATCGTGCTGCTCCTTGGTATATAGAAGAGAAGCAAAAGTCTGAAGCCTTGGCAAAAGAATTAGGATACAACAAAGTTTCTGAAGAAAAAGGAGACGTTGCTTTAAAAATACGAGATTATGTAGTTGGTGGTGGTTTTATGTTTGCAATGTGTAGTGCCACGGACAGTTTTGATATTGCTCTTTCGGCAGAAGGCGTAGATATTTGTGAGCCGATGTTCGATGGTGACCCTAGCGAACCAGGCTATCAAGGTAAGATAGATTACAGCAAAACCATGGCATTTACCGATTTTATATTAGAACGTAGCCCTATGGTCTATGAGTTTTCATCTATCGATATGACGGCAAAACGAAGAATACCAAAAGAAACTGATTATTTTACTTTGATGGATTATTCGGCCAAATGGGATCCAATTCCTACTATGTTGGTGCAAAACCATACGTCTTTAGTAAAAGGATTTATGGGACAAACTACTTCGTATAAAAGAGATGAAGTAAAATCAAACGTATTAGTGATGGGCGAAAATAAAACCAATGGTGAGGCTCGCTACATTCACGGTATAAAAGGGAAAGGTTTTTTTACTTTTTACGGTGGTCACGATCCAGAAGATTATCAACATAGAGTAGGGGATGCCAAAACAGAATTGGCATTGCATCCCAATTCTCCGGGATATCGTTTGATACTAAACAACGTATTGTTTCCAGCGGCTAAAAAGAAAAAGCAGAAGACTTAAACAAGCTTTAGTCTTTCCGAAGAAGGGCATGACGAGGAATTGCATATGAGTGAATGGGCGGTTTAATGAAAAGCAGACCTTGAAAAGAGGGTTTAAAGAGTGGGAGGTGATTTCTCCTACCGTCGAAATGACTGTCCTTGTTTCCGAAGGAGAATAGGGCTGAGAAATTT
>NZ_CAXBCK010000032.1:0-45672 GCF_963974425.1 uncultured Marixanthomonas sp. | reverse complement strand
TTCTAAATTAGCAAGCCAGTATCGTTTAGACAAAATGAAAGACGATATTTCCTTAGCCGTGGCAAATGCTTATTTACAAGTGTTGCTTAATAAGGCCAACCTAGAAGTGGCAAAAGCTCAAAATGAAGTTACTTTACAGCAAATAGAGCGTACTAATAACTTAGTAGATGCCGGAACGCTGCCAAGAGGTGATCTTTTAGAAATACAAGCTACAGATGCAGGTGAAAAGCAACGAATAGCCGAAACTGAAAATATTGTGACCATTTCATTGATAAATTTGGCACAATTGCTTTTAATTAAAGATTACGCAACGTTTGATATTGCCGATGAAGGATATAATATCGTGGGAGACGAAATTATTGAAAAACCGGTACAAGAGGTAATCAATGCTGCTGAAGAAAACCGAAATGAAGTTAAAATAGCTCAGAAAAATGTAGAGTTGGCAGAGAAAGATTTACAACTAGCACGTGGTGCTTATTATCCAACGCTTTCGGCCTTTTTCGGATATAATACACGGTATGCAGATAATGATTTTCTAAACCGATCTTTTACAGACCAATTATACCAAAACGATGGTCTAGGATATGGGTTGCAGCTAAACGTACCTATTTTAAACGGGTTTTCAACAAGAGGCAGTGTAAACAGAGGTAAAATTAACCTAGAACGTAATAGATATCAACTGGAGCAAGCTAAATTAGATTTAGAGTCTAATGTCTATCAGGCATATGTAGATGCTAAAGGAGCTCTTAAAGCTTATGAGGCTTCTTTGGTGGCATTAGAATCTCAAGAATTGGCATACGATTATGCAAAAGATAGATATGATGTTGGCTTAACGAATGCTTTCGATTTTAGTCAATCTAAACTTCGGTACGATAATGCCAGTATTGAAGTGAACCGAACCAAATATGATTATATTTTTAAATTAAAAGTATTGGAATTGTATTTTGGAGTTTCAGCTACTGAATTAAAATTCTAACTATGAAGAAAAAAACCATCATTTGGATTGTTGCTATTGCTGTGCTGCTAATTATTTTACTTCTAGTAGGTAAAAAAGCAGGTTGGTTTGGTAAATCAGGCAATTTTAAACAAGTTGAAATTACTAAAGTTGAACCCATCGATATTGCTGAAACCGTTGCAGCTACTGGTAAAATACAGCCAGAAGTAGAAGTGAGTTTATCTTCTGAAGTTTCTGGAGAAATCATAGAACTTCCTGTAAAAGAAGGTCAACAAGTAGAAAAAGGAGATTTATTGGTGAAAATTAATCCCGATTTAATTCAGTCTGCCCTAAGCCAATCGCAAGCAGGATTGCAAAACGTTCGAGCGCAGCTGTCACAATCTGAAGCAAATCTGAAAAATGCGGAAGCCACCTATAACCGAAACAAAACTCTTTTCGAAAAAGGTGTAATTTCAAAATCAGAGTGGGATCGTTCAGTTGCAGATTACGAAGTTGCACAAGCTAACAAACAAGCGGCCTATTACAGTGTGCAAAGTGCTGCTGCAAGTGTAAAACAATCTAGAGATAATTTATCTCGTACCTCGATTTATGCGCCAATGAGCGGTACTATTTCAAAACTAAGCGCCGAGTTGGGAGAACGTGTTGTGGGTACGGCACAAATGGCTGGTACTGAGATTATGCGTGTAGCTAACCTTAGTAATATGGAGGTTGAAGTAGATGTTAATGAAAACGATATTGTAAAAGTCTCTGTAGACGATTCAACCATTGTAGAGGTAGATGCTTATTTAAAACGAGAGTTTAAAGGTGTGGTTACTGAAATAGCCAATTCACCCGAGACCGCCTTAACCGCAGATCAGGTAACCAATTTTAAAGTGAAAGTGCGTATCTTACCAAGTTCCTATACAGATTTAACCGAAGGAAAGCCTGAAAGTTATTCGCCTTTCCGACCTGGAATGACTGCAACTGTTGATATTTTAACCAATAAGAAAAGCAATGTAATAGGTGTGCCTATTAGCGCCATTGTTATAAAAAGCGACACTTCGTCAACTAAAAAGTTTAAGGCAAAAGAAGCAACTTCAGATACCGACCAACGGTTTGAATGTGTATTTGTTAAGGACGGAGACGAGGCTAGGCTTAGAGTAATTTCAACCGGAATACAAGATGATAGTAATATTGAGATTACCAAAGGCCTTGAAGAAGGGGAAACGGTAATAACTGGTCCTTACACAACTGTTACTCGATCGTTGGGTAATGGTGATAAAATTGAAGTATCTAAAGAAGAAGAAAATACTGAAAAATAGCATATGGCTACTATTCTGTGTATAGAAACAGCAACAACTAATTGTTCAGTAGCGCTTTCGGTAAACGGAAGCGTTGCTGCTTTTAAGGAAGATAACCCTAATGGGGAGCAAAAAGGATATTCTCATGCAGAAAAACTACATGGATATATAGAAGAAGTGCTAGCGTTCGGAAATGTCTCTAAGAGTAATTTAGATGCTATAGCGGTAAGTAAAGGACCAGGATCTTATACTGGATTACGAATAGGTGTTTCGGCGGCTAAAGGGCTTTGTTACGCCTTAGAAATACCTTTAATTTCAATTTCTACTTTACAATCGCTCTCGCTTCAGGTTAAAGAAGAAGACACATTTGTTATTCCGCTACTAGATGCACGACGAATGGAAGTATACTCAGCAGTATTTTCTTCAGAAGAAAGAATTAGAAAAACTAAAGCTGAAATTGTAACAGAAGACTCGTTCTTGGAGTATATAAATAAGAAGAAAACAATTTTTATTGGTGATGGGGTTTCAAAATTTGAACCTCTTTGTAAACATCCAAACACGATTTTTATTACAGACAAACTTCCTTCAGCAAAGCAAATGGCTCCTCTTTCTGAAAAAAAGTTTAAGACAACTGACTTTGAAGATGTTGCTTATTTTGAGCCTTATTATTTAAAGGATTTTATTACAGGGTAATTCTAAAACCGTTAAAATAAATGTATACAAAAAAGCGGTATCCAATTTATGGTACCGCTTTTTGTATCGAATAAGAGTTAAAGTTATAGTATTGAGTTGAAATAAGTAACAAGTTTTGATAAATCTTGTTCTTCATCAAGATCTATATTTTGCTCTTTAATATATTTTTTAACCTCTTTTTTCTTTTTATTCATTACATCCAGTACCTTAGGTCTTTTAGTGGGAAGCTCATAAAAAGAACCGTCTTTTCCTACTAAATAATAAATTATAGTATTTTCCCATTTAGCAGGTCTATCTTTTTGGTATGAGGTTTCAGCAAAGTAAGGTTCTTTGTATGTGACTGTGGTTTTTTTATAAAGATCAAATTGATTTCCTTCGGTCACAACATTAAAATAGCCTCCTTTTTCTTTTGAACCATTATAGGGCACAAAAACATATATGTCTTGAAATATCTTAACATATATATTTGGGTCTTTAATAAGTGCGTTATACTCTTTAGATTCTTTGCTTTTTGATATCTCTATCTCATCAGCAAGAGCATTATAGCGTAATAAAACGTTTTTGGTTGCCAACTCTTTTCCTTGATAAATATTACCCTTTAGAAAAGTTTCATTTGCATAAGGAGAGCCTTCCATGCTTTCAAACTCTTCTTTAGATACATTAAAAGAGGTATAGAGTTGTTCAACATTTATCTTTGTACTTTGGAGTTTTTGCAAAGCATTTTCATAGCCGCCGACAGGTTCTTGAGCGAAAAGAAATGTACAGCTAATCAAGCAAGTTATTAGTAGATGTTTTTTCATGATTAATATTTTGAATCATTATAAATATACGAATTATTATCTTATTTAGGTGTTTATCTATAATTTGAGTTAAAATATTGCGGATTATGCATCTAAAATGAGGGGTTCCTTTTTACAATTCCTTTCTGTAATTAGATACTATTTTATTTGCTCAAAAGCCCCACTTTTACCCCGATACTTTAAATAGCTTCAGTAATAAAGTTAAACTTAGAGAAACAATTAAATAAGGCTTTAATGGGGTGTTGAACTTTAAATTTGTGTGCTTCACTTAGATTCAACTGTTAATATAAAAGCAAAAAACAAAGCGGTACTTAATGAAAAATACCGCTTAGTTGAGAAAATAGGCTGAGTTTATAATATTGAATTAAAGTAAGTAACTAGCTTTGCTAAATCTTGTTCTTCATCAAGATCAATATTTTGCTCTTTTATATATCTTTTAACTTCTTTTTTCTTTTTGCTCATCACATCCAGTACCTTAGACCTTCTAGTAGGAAGCTCATAAAAAGAACCATCTTTACCTACTAGATAATAGATTTTTGTTTTTACCCATGCTGCAGGTCTATCACTTTGGTAAGAAGTTTCGGCGAAATAAGGTTCTTTGTAAGTAACTGTTGTTTTTTTGTAAAGATCAAATTGAGCTCCTTCAGTCACGATATTAAAATAGCCCCCTTTCTCATTAGAGCCATTATAAGGAACAAATACGTAAACATCTTGAAATATTTTAACATATACATCTGGATTTTTAATGAGTGCATTATATGTTTCAGATTGTTCATGTTTTTTTATTTCAATCTCGTCGGCAAATGCATTATAGCGTAACAGAATATTTTTGTTGGATAATTCTTTTCCTTTATATATGTTTCCTTTTATAAAATTTTCATTTGCATAAGGAGAACCTTCCATACTTTCAAACTCTTCTTTTGAAATATTAAAAGACTCATAACGTTGTTCTGCATTTATTTTTTTGTTTTGAAGATCATAGAGACCTTGGTCTTGTGCCGCCCCCCCAATAGTAATAATTAAAAATACTAATGGTAATATATAATTTTTCATAATAAGTGTTTTAATTAATTTAAATATACTATTTATTATCTTTTTTTGCTATTTGCACAGGATTTAAATTATAATGATGTATATCTCTTTGAGGGAAAGGTATGCTTATTCCGGCAGCTTCTAACCGTGCTTTTCCTTCTTCAAGAGTATGCCATTTTATACCCCAAAAATCCTCATTCTTCGCCCAATAACGCAAAGAGAGGTTAACTGAACTATCACCTAAATCACCCACGACAATCATTGGTTTTTTATCTTCATCTTGCATAACAGTCTCTTGTTCATTAACAAGATTGAGTAATATCTCTTTGGCTTCCTTTATGTTATCATCATAACCTATGCCAAAAGTTAAAGCTGCTTTCCTAATTCCTTGTGAGGAATAGTTGATAATGTTATCATTAGATAATTTTCCATTAGGTACAATGGCTTCTTGATTACCAAAAGTTAGAATACGCGTATTGAAAATAGAAATCTCTTTTACGCTACCTTCTACGCCTTGAGCTGAAATCCAATCGCCCACACGAAAAGGTTTTATCAATAAAATTAAGACTCCTCCAGCAAAATTTGCAAGTGAACCTTGTAAGGCTAGGCCAATTGCCAACCCTGCGGCACCAATAACAGCAACTAGCGATGCAGATTCAACGCCTAATTGAGTTATGACTAACACAAAAAGTAGAATTTTTAATCCCCAACTTATTAAGCTCGCTATAAAATTTTCTAATGTGACATCGTACTCCTTTTTGTCAAAGAACTTACGTACAAATCTGTTGATGATTTTAATAACCCATAGGCCCACAATCAACATTACGATTGCTCCAATTAATGTAGGTAGAAAATCAATTAATTTTTCTCCGTATTCTTCAGCGTATGTTTGCCAATCATTTAGTTTGTCCATGTAATTCTAATTTTTTTTAATTGTTTTAATAGCTTTTTTTATTTCTGAAACAGGTAATTTACACGTGTTGTCAATGCAAACGTATATCAATGTTTCATCTTTTACAAACCTGTTTTGCAATAAAAACAAATTTGATTCTCTTGTACTGCCAGCAAGTAGCATATTAGGCAGATAGTTTTTACTTATTTCTTTTATTTTTTCTAGTGCTTTATCGCCTATAATAACTGTTTCATAAAAGTTTGATTGGTAGTTGGTAAGCAAATCTAACCAATTGGAAAACCCTATTGGGTATGATGATAACTCTTTCAAAACATTGTTTAACATTTGCTTTGCTGTTTTAGCATATCGTTCGTCATTATAGTATCGAGATAATTTAAACAGGTTTTTAGCCATAATGGAATTTGAAGCAGGGATTACATTGTCTCGATATTCAAACAAGCGTGTCATTAATTTATCATCTTTTGATGAAGTAAAGTAAAACATCTGCTTCTCATTATCGTAAAAATACTGGAAGGTATACTCTGTTAGCTTCTTCGAAATATGTAACCAGCTTTCATCTAAAGTAATTTGATGTAAAGCGATAAAAGCCTCAATTACCGCAGCATAATCTTCTAAATAGCCATTAATAGTGCTCTTTCCGTTTTTATAGTTATGAAACAATGCGCCGTCTTCTTGCAGTTGCTTTTCCCTTATAAAATGAGCATTTTTTAAGGCAATGTCTAAATATTCTTTTTTCTGAAATACTTTATACGCATCTACATAGCCCTTTAGCATCATTCCGTTCCAAGAAGTTAGTGTTTTATCATCTAGACGTGGTTTTGGCCGTTTATTCCGGTAGGTGAGTAATATTTGTTTCCAGGCTTTCTTTTTTTTCTGAAGTGTTTCTACTGAAATTGAAAATGTTTCAGCAATTTTGGCATTACTTTTATCGCGAATCAACACATAATTTCCCTCCTCCCATATTCCGAAGTCATTTACATTATAATATGCTTTAAAAATTTCAAAATCTTCTTTTAAAAGTTGCTGTAACTCTTTTTCTGAATAGATATAGTAAGCTCCTTCCTTCAATTGTCCAGATGTGGTTTCACTATCTGCATCCAAAGATGAATAAAAAGCGCCTTCGTCATTAGTAAAGGTTTCTGAAATAAATTGCAATGTTTCTTCAACAACTTCTTTATACAATGAATTTTTAAATTGGGCATATGCTTTACTATACAAACTTACCAGTTGTGCATTGTCGTATAGCATTTTTTCGAAATGTGGTACGTGCCATTTTTGGTCCACACTGTAGCGTGAAAAACCACCGCCCATAGCATCGTAAATTCCGCCATACGCCATCTGGGTTAAAGTTTTTTCTACATATTGCAGTAATGATTCATTGTTATTTTGAACAGCATATCGTAATAGAAATAGATAATTGTTAGGCATCATAAACTTTGGCGCCTGTTTGTAACCGCCAAAACGATGATCGAAATTTCGACTCCATTTATCAATTAAGGAGTTAGTATCAAAATTTGAAAAATCTGTTTCTTCAGTATTCAACTGAATTAGATCCATACTTTTTACGCCCTCCTCTAACCTTTTCGCGTACTCTTCCAATTTTTCCGGAGATTCCTTATATACCTGTTGTATTTGCTGCAACGCTTCAATCCATTGTTCTTTTTTAAAATAGGTTCCGCCCCATACTGGTCGTCCATCAGGTAGGGTAACCACATTCAGAGGCCATCCAGCGCCACCAGTCATTAATTGTACTGCGTTTATGTATATTTGGTCAATATCGGGGCGTTCTTCTCTATCTACTTTAACCGAAATGTAATCTTTGTTCATTACATTGGCCACAGCTAGGTCTTCAAAACTTTCATGCTCCATAACATGGCACCAATGGCAAGCGGCATACCCAATGCTAACAATCATCAACTTGTTTTCGGACTTTGCCGATGCAATCGTTTCTTTATTCCACCCTTTCCAATATACTGGGTTGCTCGCATGTTGCAGCAAGTAGGGGCTAGTTTCGGTATGTAACTGGTTTTTATTTTGTTCCAAACGTATAGTTGTTTGTTTCAGAAAAAAGAAAATACGCTCTTGATTATACCAAAAGCGCATTTGTTTTTTATAAAATGTATTTTAACTTACTTCAAAAGTAATTTTTACATTCACCCTAAATTGAGCTACATCGTCTCCGTTTACTGTACAACTTTGTTCGTTTACGTAAACTGATTTAATGTTTTTTACTGTTTTGCTGGCGTGCTTTACCGCTTTTCTGGTTGCATCTTCCCAACTATTGTCAGAGTTTGCTAACACTTCTATAACCTTTAATACTGCCATAATTTTTAGTTTTTAGATTAGATTACTCAAGATACGTATTTACAGTCGCTTACACTCTCAAATAATCGTTAAAACCTTGTTATAATAGCGGCAAAAGTTGGCTTGTGTATAGTGGAGATTTATCCGTTAATAGCTTCAACAGTTTGTACCCGACCGTTCATCATATCTTTTAGCATCGTTTCAATACCATTTTTTAAGGTAACGGTAGAGGAAGGGCAACCACTACATGCTCCTTGTAAGATTACGCGAAGGGTTTTGGTGTGTTCATTAAAAGAATCGAACGCAATATTACCACCATCACTAGCGACAGCGGGTTTTATATATTCATCGAGAATAGAAATAATTTCTTTATCAATATCTTTCAGGTCTTTATTTGAAATAGATTGTTGTGAAGTTGCTTCTTCTTTTTCCTCTTTCTGAAGAATTTCATCCGTTAACACAGGTTTGCCTTCTTCGATATATTTTCTAATAAATTCGCGCACTTCCATAGAAATTTCTTGCCATTCAGCCATATTGTATTTTAATACAGATACATAATTGGCACTGATAAACACTTCTTTTACAAAAGGAAATGCAAACAATGCTTTTGCTAACGGAGCATGGACGGCTTCATCAATATTTTTAAACTCAAACGTCCCGTCTACCAATGGTTTATTGGCTACAAATTTCATAGCTGCTGGGTTTGGTGTACTTTCAGCATATACGGTAACCGGTACTTTTTTTTGCGTTTCAGCAGCTTCGGTGATAACTTCTTTTCCGCTATTTAGATATTCTGTAATGGATTCAGAAACTTCCTCTTGAACATCTTCCCAAGTTACTATGTCATACTTTTCAATCGCAATAAAGTTTTGAGAAATATAAACAGTCTTCACAAAAGGAAGATAGAATAATTGCTGTGCAATAGGACTTGGCTTTGCATCATCAATATTTTTAAACTCGTAACTGTTGGAACGTGTTAAAAATGAATTGGCTACAAACTTTACAATGCTTTCGTTATTTGTAGGTTCTATAGAAATAGTGTAATTAGACATACAATCTTTTTTTGCAAAATTAAGGAAAGAAAATCAATACACTTAATATATTTGGCGATTTACACTATAAAAACAACTATTTATAAACAATTGTTTTTCAGGTTTTTGGGTTTTCCTTTATGAAGAAATTTTATGCTTTTCTTTTTTTTATCTTTTTATTTCACACTGTTTTTGGCCAAGAGGGTATTCCTGTCTATTCAGATTTTTTTTCAGATAACTATTATTTAATATACCCTTCTAAGCCGCATCATCTAATAAATTTTGGTTAACTGCAAGGCAGCAATGGTTTGGAGAAGAAGAGGCGCCTAATTTACAAACTTTAAGTTTCAATGCACGAGTTGGAGAGCAATCAGGACTTGGTGCGATTATATTTAATAATAAAAATGTATATCATCTGCAAAAAAGTGGATACTTGACATATGCTCATCATCTGCTATTTTCAAGATCCGAAATAGACTTAAATCAATTATCCTTTGGGTTGAGTGCTGGTTTTGTTTAATCAAGTTTAGATGAAATCGAATTTGATATTTCAGATTTTGATCCGGTTATATCGGGATTGTTCAAAGCAGTGCTTATTTTAATATAGATTTTGGTCTTTCTTATAACTTTTTAAATTTTTCCGGACATTTCAAAGATTTGTATACCGAAGAATTTGAATCTGCCAATCAGCGAAATTATCCATTGGGAGGTTCCTATGTCTTTGGAAACAATGCAGACTTATGGAATTATGAGCCTTCTGTTTTGTTTCAGTTAAAAGAACGAACCGGTGAAAAAGGAATTGTTGTAAATTTTAAAGCATACAGAAAAATGAACTTCGGGAAGCTCTGGGGGAGGCGTATCATACCGTCGCGGCTTTGAAAATACTGAATATTTAAACGGGCAAACTATAGAAAATCAAGTGATGCAATACATCACACCAGTTTTGGGAGTAAACTACAACCAATTCTTAGTTGCGTACCTCTATTCATGTCAAATTGGAAATATAAAGTTTAATAATGGTGGCTTTCACCAAATAACACTTGGATATGATTTTCCAATCAAAAGAAAAGAGCCTTATGATTGTGAATGTCCAGCAATTAATTAAAAGTCTAAGGTTTCTACAGTTATCTTTTGGGAATATGCTTTTAATAGGCTTTTTAAAGTTTCAGTTTTAGTGTTGATAAAAAATTGAAGCGTTACTTCTTTGTTACTTTCTTTAAGTAGGCCTTGTTGATGTAATACATGTTGAGTTTGTTTGGCAACCGCTTCGCCAGAATCAATGATCGATACATGGCTAGGCAATATTTTTTGTAACTGTGGTATAAGATAGGGGTAATGTGAACACCCCAAAACCAAATAATCAATATTGGCTGCAACCATAGGGGCTGTGTATTTTTTTAATAGTGTTTCCATTTCATTGGTTGCTAACTCATCATTTTCAATTAAAGGCACCAACCCTTCGCCAATAATTTCTACTACTGAAATTTCCTTGGTGAATTCTTTTGCTGTTTTATGAAATAAGGCGCTACTTAACGTACCTCTTGTTGCTAGGATACCGATGCTTTTATGTTTTGTTTGTAGCGCAGCGGGTTTTATGGCCGGCTCAATGCCAATGATAGGAATATTGTATGTGGAGCGTAATATGTCAATAGCATTTGTAGTTGCAGTATTGCAGGCTACCACAATTATTTTACAGCCCATATTTATTAGAGCTTCTGTATTTTTTATACTTAATGAAACTATTTTGTCCTTTGCTTTGTTTCCGTAGGGAGCATTTTTACTGTCCGCTAAATAAATAGTATTTTCCTTAGGCATTAATTGATGAATTTCTTGCCATATAGAAGAACCGCCAACGCCAGAATCGAAAATACCAATGGGACTGTTTTTGTTCATATATGTAAAAATAAAAACTGCCTACAATATATGTAGGCAGTTTTATAAAAATTTTCAGGAGTAATTAGTATTACTTAGATTCCTAATTCTTTTTTAACATCAATCATAAGGTCTTTACCGTCGGCTAATAGTATGCCGCTACCCGTTGTAGAATCCATTACGTATTGAAATCCTTGAGCACGGCCTACTTTTTGAATTGCTGCACGAGCTTTCTCCAATACTGGCTTTAAGATATCCTCTTGTTTTTTCTGAAGATCTTGCATGGCTTGTTGTCTGTATGACTGGATATTTGACTGCATACCTTGTACTTCTTGAAAACGTTTTTCGTTTTCCTCATCGGTTTTAGTAGCAGCTTCTTGGTCGTACTGAGTCATTTTCGTTTGAAGTTCTTTCGCCATTGCCTTAATCTCAGTATCGTATGTTTTCTGTATTTTATCAAGTTCGCTTTGTGCCGCTTTCATTTCGGGCATAGACTCAACTAAAGCTTGCGTGTCTATGTGTGCAACCTTAGTTTGTGCGTTTACAAAACTTGTAGCTCCTACAAAAATAGCTAAAGCTACCATTACTGATTTTAAATGTTTCATTGTATTAAATTTAAGTGTTATGATTTATTGATTTGTAATTTTTTAATTTTCTTCGTCACCAGTATTGTTTTCCTGGTTGCGTTCTTTTATTCTTTGTTCCCTTACTTCTTGGATAGAGTCTATTCTTTGTTGTCTTTCTTCTAGAATGCGCTGTCTTCTTTGTTCAATTTCAGCTTTTCTAGCATCGCGGATTGAATCACGTTGTTTTCTACGCTCTTCCATCATCTTCTCACGTTCATTCTTTTTGTCTTCAATTTCTTGCTCCCTCTCCGTAACAGCACCTTCTTGTTCTGCACTTAACTCTTCTTTACGCTCTATTTCTTTTTCTTCACGCTTGGTCTGAGCTTCTTCTCTTTTAGCTGCCCGGTTTATACTTCTTAAAACAACATCGCTTATGTCGTTTCGCTCAGCTGCAAACAACATTACTACGTCTGCAGATTTGTCAAAGATAAAATCGTACTTTTTATTTTCGGCGATTTCTTGTACGATATTGAAAACCTGATCTTGGATGGGTTGCACTAGTTGACGCCTTTGTATCATTAAATCACCATTAGGACCAAAACGATCCTGTTGATAATCTAGCATTTCGTCTTCTAGTATTTTTATTTCTTCTTCTCGCTCTTCAATAAGTTCGTTTGTTAATAGAACACGTTCATTGCTTAAATTAAGCTTCATTTGTTCTACTTCTTTGCTTTTTTTCTCGATGTCTTTTTTCCATCGTTGTACTTTTCCTTCTAATTGGGTCGAGGCTTCTTTATATTCAGGAACATTCTCAAGAATATATTCCATGTCTATATACCCAATCCGGGCTCCACGTTGAGCTTGAGCAGCAAACCCAAAACTTAATAAAATGAATGTTAAAAAAAGTAGCTTGTTCGTTTTCATAATCTTTGGTTGTTGTTTAAGAAAATATCGTGCCAAAATTAAAATTGTTGTCCAAGAATAAAGTGTGTTTCCCATCCATTGGGCTGTGTGCCCCCTAGTACAGGGTCAAATCCATACCCGAAATCAATCCCCAATAATCCAAATGCCGGCATAAATATACGTAATCCTACTCCAGCAGATCGCTTAAGCTCAAATGGATTATAATCCCTAAAGCCATTAAAAGAATTTCCACCTTCAGCAAAACCTAATACAAATATAGAAGCAACTTGCTTTAATGTTACTGGATAGCGTAATTCTAACGAAAATTTATTAAAAATGGTATTTCCATCTTGATCGGATAGCGATTGGTTAGGATATCCACGTAATTGTATTACTTCACGACCATCTAAACTAAATGATCCTAGACCATCACCTCCCACGAAAAATCGCTCAAATGGAGGGATTCCTCTTTCTTGGTTATAAGCTCCTAAGAAACCAAATTCAGTACTACTTTTCAATACTAACTTATCGATGAGGTTTGTGTACCAATCTCCTTTAAACTTTAATTTGTAGTATTCAAGAAACTTAAAACGTTCTTGGTCAATATCAGCAATTCTGTTTTGAGCTGCTCTAAAGTCTGAACTAGTTGATGGCACATCAAATAAATCGGCTCTTTCATTTGCTAAGGCATCATAATCTACACCATTAAAAAGAGAGTATGGAGGGGTTAATTTTGCCGTTATACTAAATTCTGAACCGCTAACTGGGTAAATAGGGTTGGTGGCGGTGTTGTTACGACTAAGGCCGATTGTGTAAGCCAAGTTGTTTGAATACCCATCACCAAACGTAAATAATGATGTGTTATAGTTTTGTAAGTTGTAATGCTGAAAACTGATGGCTTGAGATAACTGGAAAAAGTCATCTGGCCATTTTAATCGCTGCGCAATTCCTATGGAACCTCCTGTAATTAAAAAGCTGCGACTTTTATCCACATCTCTATCAGTATAGTCGTAAAAATATTGAATGGTATGAGAAAAAGAAGTGCTTAACTGCACTGGTTTTTTACCTCCCAACCAAGGCTCAGTTAAAGAAAGACTGTAGGTTTGGTAAAAACTACTCGCTTGTGCTCGTAACGAAAGTTTTTGACCATCACCCATAGGTAAAGGCTTGTAGGCGTCTTTATTAAATATGTTACGCAGAGAGAAATTGTTAAACGATAGTCCTAGTGTACCCACAAAGCCGCCGCCGCCGTAACCTCCTTGCAATTCTATTTGGCTGGCTCCTTTTTCAACTACTGAGTATTCTAAGTCAACAGTACCGCTATTAGGGTCCACATTTTTAAAATTAGGAGCTAATTGTTCGGCATCAAAATAGCCTATTTGCCCTAATTCACGAATGGTACGCACCACGTTTCGTTTACTGTACTTTTGCCCAGGACGAGTTCTAAGTTCACGGTAAATTACATGGTCATTGGTTTTATCGTTCCCTACTACGGTTACGTGATCAAAATAAGCCAGTTTCCCTTCACGAATTCTAACTTCAAAATCGATGGTGTCGTTTCGTACGGCTACTTCAACCGGGTTGATTTTTGAAAATAAATATCCGTTGTTTTGGTATAAGTTGGTGAGGTCCTGTGCTTCAGGATCTTCAACATCGGCTATACGTTCTTGGAGTAATACCCCATTGTAAGTTTCGCCTTTTCCAATACCCAATACCTGTCGTAATTGACTATCTGTATAGACACTATTACCGATAAAACGAATATTTCCGAAGTAATACTTATCGCCTTCTTCAACCTTCAGTTTTAGCGCTACATTATTATCATCTTTGGTTATTAAGGTGTCGCTGATAATTCGCGCATCACGGTATCCGCTTGCTTTGTATTTGTCTATAATGGAAACTTTATCCTTTTCAAACCCTTCTTTGGTGTATTTTGAACGTTTGAATAATCTTAGAAAGAATTTTTGTTTGGTTTCTTTCATAGACCTACGCAGTTTTACATCTGAAAACTTCTCATTACCTTCAAACTCGATATCGGAAACTTTTACACGTTCGCCTTTATCAATTTTAATGGTCATATTTTTAGCAATTTCCTGCCCAGTAGAATCAATATGAGGGGTTTGGGAGATAATTACCTGAGTATTGAGATACCCATCTTCTTTGTATTTATTCCTTATTTTATTTTTAGTAGTGGTAAGAAGGTTTTTGGTAATTTTAGTACCCGGGTCTAGCTTGTTTTCTTTAAGAATGTCTTTTTTCTTGCCTTTGCGAATACCTTCTATTGTAACTTCATTTAGCTTGGGAAGTTCAACTATATAAAGCTCTAAATCTGCTTTTTCTCCATCTATATTGGTTACGTAAAAAGCAATATCACTAAAGAGGTTCTGCTCCCAAAGTTTTTTGGTTACAGCACTTAGTTTTTCGCCAGGAATATAAATACGATCTCCAACTTTAAGACCTGTAAAGGCAATTACGGTTTGTTCGTTAAAGCTTTGCGCTCCTGTAACTTTTATATCGTTTATGGTATATTTTTTACCACTGTCCAGATCCCTTTGCTGTGCAGAGAGGGAAAAAACCGTAACTACTGTAAAAAGAACGATACAATATAGTTTTTTGTAGGATTTCAATAATAAGCTTTTATTTAAGTTGTTCACTTGTCTTTCCAAATCTTCTTTCTCTGTTTTGATAATTTAATATTGCTTCAAAAAGATGGTTTTTTCTATAATCTGGCCAAAGGGTATCTGTAAAATACAATTCGGCATAGGCTATTTGCCATAATAAAAAGTTACTGATACGTTGTTCACCGCTGGTTCGTATCAATAAATCAACATCTGGCAAATTTTGCGTGTAAAGATGATTATTTATAACCGTTTCGTCAATATTTTCCGGCGAAATTAGGTTATTTTTAACTTTATGACTAATCTCTTTGATGGTTTTTATAATTTCTTCCCTAGAACCATAGCTAAGAGCTAGCGTTAAGGTCATTCTGGAGTTTTCCTTGGTTATATTAATGACGTCGTTTAATTCACGCTGGGCCTTTTTAGGTAGCGCTTCCAGATTGCCAATGGCATTGAGTTTAATATTGTTGTCTTGGAGGGTTTTTATTTCTTTTTTTAAAGAAGAAACTAGTAGTTTCATCAATAATTCTACTTCTAGTTTAGGTCGATTCCAGTTTTCAGTAGAGAAAGCATATAAAGTTAAATAGGGTATGTTTAATTCAGCACAGGCTTCAACAATTTCACGAACAGCTTTGGTGCCATTTTCATGACCTATGGAGCGAAACAATCCTTTTTGTTTGGCCCACCTACCATTACCGTCCATAATAACAGCCAAGTGTTTGGGTAGTTTGTCTATATCTATTTGTTGTTTTGTACTCATTGGATTAAAAGTTACAATAACATGGTTTTCGGCCAAAGGTAACAGTTAATGTTATCCCAGTAAAAACATACCAATCATCACTATTTGTATTACCGAATTTTAAATTTTGAAAATCTTCTTTGTCATTAACTGGATTACTACCGTCTAGGTCGTCTGTAAAGGTATATCGAGCACCAATTTCAAAACCCAGAACAAACCTATTTGCCAAACTTGTTTTATAGCCCACCACCATAGGTATTGCTACACT
Source organism: uncultured Marixanthomonas sp. (assembly GCF_963974425.1). Taxonomy (NCBI): domain Bacteria; kingdom Pseudomonadati; phylum Bacteroidota; class Flavobacteriia; order Flavobacteriales; family Flavobacteriaceae; genus Marixanthomonas; species uncultured Marixanthomonas sp. The sequence continues at coordinate 29,698 of NZ_CAXBCK010000032.1, read as the reverse complement.
TGATGCTCCGCCATAGCTGGTAATAACATCATCACTTGTTTTATAAAGGGAGTCATACCAAAAATAAGTAAGGCCAGTATACAAATAAGGCGTGCTAGCGGGTTTGCCACTGTACATATTAAATTCCCAAAAGGTATATTCCATTCCTACTGAAATTTCACTTACAGTATTTGAAAATGACAAGCCCCTTTGTTGTCTCCGTTCTTGGCTGGAGTCTGCATCATCTCCTTTAATATTAGCGACTAATATAGAGGCTCTAAAGGAGTGTCTTGGACTTCGGTTCCACTTAAAGATACCGCCAAAAGCCAAACTGTTGGGAGCTATGTAATTAGTGCGTCCCACATCGCCTATATAATTAGCGCCGCCAATCATTCCACCTACTTCATAGGTTTGTGAATGTGCTAAAAATGTGGATGTTACTACTAAAATTATGGTCGCGATATACCTCATATACCTTAAAAGTTTGCAAATATAATAATAAACTTCGCTTTATTGGATAATTAGCGAATTACTCTTGGACAGTTAACAAAGTTTACGGCTTTTTATTGTTTTAGTTACGTTTGTCTTCACCCCATAACAATTTTTTTCGGAGCGTTTTAATAAAACTATCCTCGGCTAATTGAACTAGCTTAATGGTGAAAGATGCTTTACTTATGTGAATAGTAGTGTTGTTTTCCAATGTAGCAATACGTGAATCTAAAGAAACTAAATATGATTTTTCCCTTCCTGAAACTTTTAAAGTAAGTTTACTGTCGTCTGGTAAAACCAACGGTCGTGCGTTAAGATTATGTGGAGCAATTGGAGTAATGATAATATTTTTTGCACTTGGTTCTATCACTGGACCTCCACAGCTTAAGGAATAACCCGTAGATCCTGTTGGTGTAGCTACTATTAATCCATCAGACCAATACGATGTAAGATGTTTTCCGTTTACATCGGTTTCCACTTTAATCATGGAAGTTGTGTTTTTTCGGTTTACAGCAATCTCGTTTAGGGCAAAGTTTAAAGTGGGTTTTATTTCTGTGTTTTTTGGAGAGGTAGCAATGGTGAGTAGGCTTCGTTCAGAAATTAAATAATCCCCATCGAGTATTTGAGATAAACTTTGAGTGATTTCTTCTTTTTGAATTGTTGCTAAAAAACCTAATCGCCCTGTATTTATACCAACAATGGGAATATCAAGATCTTTCACAAACGTGACGGATTTTAAAATGGTTCCATCACCCCCGATACTAAAAAAAAGGTCGTAGGATTCATCTAACTCTGTAAAGGTTTCAAAGTTGGAGAAATTCCTTGTAATTTCATTATTCAGATTAATGATGTCTAAGAAATTTTCTTCAATAAAAACAGATACATTTTTATTTTTCAGCACATCAAGAATTAACTGAATGTAGGTTTCAGAATTTTTATGATAGAATTGACCGTAGATACCTATTTTCATCAATTTACATATTTAAATATTTGTCTAAATAGTCAGACCGTTCTTGTAAGTCCTTTAAAAACTTGTCTTCTTCATGATTGCTTATCACCGTGTAATTGTACCTTCTAAATGTTTGCACAATCTCGTTCATACCAGTGTGACCAATTTTAATGGTAGCTTGCATTTTGTCATTCTCAATCTTTGAAACAAAGGCTCCAAAAATTCGGGTTCCATTGCTCTCTACAATTTGGCAAATTTCACTAAAGGAATAATCATTAATTCCTTTTTCAACTACAATAATAGCTCCAGCTTCGTTTAAAAAAGGTGTATTGTTGAATAGGCTCATAATGTCGCCTAATTCATAATATCCTATATAATTGTTTTCTTCGTTTAAAATAGGCATAATATTACTGTTATGAAGCGCAAAAGCCTCTAGTATATCTAGCCAATTAGCGTTTTTTCTAACAAAAAAGCCCTCTAAAGCATATTGATAATCGCTTAGTTTTTTCTCGGTTTCAAAGCAATGAGCATCGGTTTCAGAAACACAGCCTATGTATGTTTCTCCTTTTTTTACTGGAATATGAGTGTAAGTAAGGTTGTTGAAAGCCTTTTGTATATCTTTTATGTTCGAAGAAATATCAAAAGGTGAAACATCGTCCAATATGTAATTCAATGTATCCAAAATAGCTATTTTAAGTGCAAATTACTTAAAATATAAATGGAAAAGCCACCCGAACCTTTGTATTTTTGTTAATCTTAAACTAAGAAAATGACAAAATTAAGCGTAAATATTAACAAAATAGCGACCCTTAGAAATGCTCGTGGCGGCAATATGCCTAATGTATTACAAGTAGCAAAAGATGTTCAGGCTTTTGGAGCAGAAGGAGTCACTATTCACCCAAGACCCGATGAGCGTCACATTCGATATCAAGATGCTTACAACCTTAAGCCTATAGTAACTACTGAATACAATATTGAGGGAAACCCGATCCAGAAATTTATGGATATGGTACTGCAAATTAAACCTACCCAAGTAACGTTGGTGCCAGATTCGGTAGATGCTATCACCTCAAATGCAGGTTGGGATACTGTAAAGCATAAAGATTATTTAGCTGAAATTATTTCAGAATTTAAAAACAAGGGCATTCGCACTTCCATTTTTGTAGATCCTACGTTAGATATGATTGAAGGGGCTGCAAAAACCGGCACCGATAGAATTGAATTATACACCGAAGCGTTTGCTGAAGCATTTGAAAACGGAAATAAAACCGCGGTAAAACCATATGCTGATTGCGCTGCTCTAGCGCATAAGTTAGGCCTTGGTGTTAATGCCGGTCACGATCTTTCCCTAGATAATATTAAATTTTTCAAAGAACAAGTTCCGCATTTACAAGAAGTTTCTATTGGTCACGCTTTAATATGTGAAGCTCTTTATCAAGGATTAGAGCCGGTAATTAAACAATATTTAGAAAAACTGAAATAATGGAAATATTACATTCACAAATAGTAGGAGAAGGAAGTCCTTTCTTAATTCTTCACGGTTTTTTAGGAATGAGCGATAACTGGAAAACGCTCGGCAACCGTTTTGCTGAGGCTGGTTATCAAGTCCATCTTATCGACCAACGAAATCACGGCAGGAGTTTTCACGATAAGGAGCATAGTTATAAAGTTATGGCAGAAGACGTGAAAAACTATTGCGGTCATCACAACCTTGAAAATATTATTTTATTGGGGCACTCTATGGGTGGAAAAACAGCTATGCAGTGTGCTACTGAATATCCAGGATTGGTATCAAAACTTATCGTTGCAGATATTGCGCCAAAACAGTACCCACAACACCATCAAGATATTTTAAAAGGATTAGCTTCTTTAGATTTTTCAGAAATAGAGAGTCGTTCACAAGCCAGTGAAAAATTATCGGAATACGTGAAAGAAAAAGGGGTGCGTCAATTTTTGTTAAAAAACTTATACTGGAAAAATAAAGGAGAGCTAGCATTGCGAATGAACCTTCCTGTACTTACTAAAAATATTGACGAAGTAGGCGAGCCACTAAGTAAAGAAGCGATTTTTAAAGGCGACACTTTATTTTTAAGCGGTGCTAACTCAGGATATATTCAGCAAATAGATGAAATTATAATACACAAGCATTTTCCAAAAGCTAAAATTGAGGCTATAAAAAATGCTGGGCATTGGCTTCACGCAGAAAATCCTGAAGAATTTTATGAAAATGTTATGAATTTTTTATAGTATTGTAAAGGCAATTTGCTATGTATGCATAATAAATTGAAAAAATTGATAAAAATCCATATCGACAATAAATTTAATTTAACTCAAATCAATTATGAAGAAAGTAGTTCTACTGGCCGTATTTGCACTTGCAACGGCAGTAACCTATGCCGGCGGTTATCGTGTTAGCTTGCAAGGACAAAAAGCGCTTGCTATGGGGCACACTGGTGTGGCTGTAGTAAACAGTGCGGAGAGTGTATTTTTTAATCCCGCGGGATTAGTGTATTTAGAAAATAAATTAAGCATATCAGCAGGTGTTAGCGGTGTGTTTTCTACAGTGGCTTATCAAAATGAAGCTCTTGGAACCTATGCTGAAACTGATAACCCAGTAAGTACTCCACTATATTTTTATGCTTCGTATCAAGCAACAGATTGGCTTGCTTTTGGCTTAGGAGTTTATACTCCTTATGGAAGTACGGTTGAATATGAAGATGATTGGGCAGGTTCTCACTTGGTAAACAATATTGATTTACAAGCAATATTCATTCAGCCTAGTGTTTCGTTAAAAGTAAATGATAAATTTAGTGTAGGTGGTGGTCCAATTTACGTAACGGGATCGGTTAATTTTAATCGAAATCTTACAAGATCACTTACAGATTTAGAAGGAAACCGTTCTGAAGTTACTATTGATGCCTCAGGAGTTACTAATTGGGGGTGGACTGCAGGTTTTATGTTTAACCCGACCGATAACTTACGAATTGGTGCTAATTACCGTTCCGAAATTATTTTGGAAGCGGAAGAAGGGGATGCAGATTTTCAAAACGTACCCAATTCACCATTAACGCCATTTGTAGATACGCAGTTCGATGCGTCTTTGCCTATGCCTGCTGAATTAACAGTTGGTTTAAGTTATGAATTTTGTAAAAAATGGACCTTTGCATTTGATTATAACCGAGCTTTTTGGGATGTATATGAATCGCTAAGTATAGATTTTGCAAACCCACAGGTGCCAGATTCTGACAACTTACGTAATTATAAAAATTCATCTTCTTACCGTTTTGGATTACAATATGATGTAACTAAAATGTTTACGCTTCGTGCAGGATATTACTTTGATGAAACTCCGGTTCGTGATGGGTATTTTGCGCCAGAAACTCCAAGAAATGATAGTAGCGGTTATACTGCCGGTCTTACTGTAAATGTTGGTGAACATTTTCAAATAGATGCTTCATTCTTATACTTACACTTTAAAGAAGTTGACGCTTCTTATGACTATCACTTTGATCAAGGTGTTCAAGCTCCTTTTAGGGGAACGTATAAATCTAGCGCCTTTGTACCTGGATTAGGAGTGTCTTACAAACTGTAATTGATAAAAAATTGAAAACAATGAAAAATACTATAAATATATGTTTAGGCTTACTTGCCATTGGGTTTGTAAGTTGTGAACCAGAATTTGAAAACCCTGTAAATGAAGAAGGGTTTTATGATAGCGGAAGTGCCAATTTTTCTAATTTTGTAGCAGTTGGTAACTCGCTAACGGCCGGTTTTGCCGATAATGCGCTGTATATTACAGGTCAACAAAACTCATACCCAAATATATTAGCAGGACAATTTGAGTTTGCAGGTGGAGGTGATTTTACACAACCATTAATGAGTGATAATTTAGGAGGTTTACTTTTAAATGGAACTCAAATAACAGATAATCGTTTGGTGCTTTCAGTAGGTGCAGATGGTGAAAGAGCTCCTGTAATTTTAGAAGGAAATCCAACAACCGAAATTACAAGTGGCCCAACAGGACCCTTTAATAATATGGGAATTCCTGGTGCTAAAAGTTTTCATTTAGTTGCTCCAGGTTATGGTAATGCCGGTGGAATTTTATCAGGTGCTGCAAATCCATATTACGCACGTATTGCAACAAGTGGTAGCGCAACTGTAATTGCCGATGCTGCTTCTCAAAGCCCAAGCTTTTTCGCACTATGGATTGGTAATAACGATATTTTAAGTTACGCTACTTCTGGAGGTGTTGGTGAAGATCAAACTGGAAATATAGACCCAACAACTTATGGTCCTAATGATATAACCGACCCTAATGTATTTGCTTCTGTATATAGCCAAGAGGTTGACGCATTAGCAGCAAGTGCTTCGGGAGGGGTGTTAATTAATATTCCTGATGTAACATCAATTCCTTATTTTACCACTGTTCCAGCACAAGCTATTCCATTGGATGCTGCTACGGCTGGTGCTGTAAGTGCTCAATTTGCACAATATAATAATCAGGTGTTACCTACTTTAGTAGGGGCAGGGATCATTACACAAGAAGAAGCAAACGCTAGAATGATTAGCTTTTCTGCAGGGCAAAATTTCCCAATCATTACTGATGATGATTTAACCGATGTTACACAGATTTTAATTGCACAAGGTTTACCTGCTGGTACAGCAGAATTGTTAGGGCAACTACGTCAAGCGACTAATGATGATTTAATAGTACTTCCAGCTTCTTCTATTCTTGGTACTACGCCAAACCCTGATATACCAACTAATGTTGTAGGGGTTTCATTGCCATTAGGTGATGAGTTTGTTTTAACAAGTGTAGAGCAATCTCGTGTGGCTACAGCTTCAGCGGCTTATAATGCCACTATACAAGCTATTGCTAGCGCGAATAACTTAGCTTTTGTAGATGCTAGAGCAGCCTTAAGGCAAGTAGCTCAAGGGGGTGTTGTATATAACGGAGGGGTTTTAACTTCTGCTTTTGCAACTGGTGGTGCTTTTTCATTAGATGGAGTTCACCCAACACCTAGAGGCTATGCTTATACAGCAAATGTTATGATAGATGCTATTAATGCTCAATATAATGCAACAATTCCTAAAGTTGAAATAGGAAATTATGCCACTATAACACTAGCTAACAACTAGTAGGTATAGATATTTAAAATTAGTTATTTTAAAAAACCGTTTCAGATTTTTCTGAAACGGTTTTTTTATCTTTATAAAAACAAAAAAGATGAATACACTCTTAAAAATCCTATTAACGGCAGTAGCAGTTGTAGTACTTGCAAAAATTCTTCCTGGTGTGGCAGTTGAGGGCTATCTCTCCGCTATTATTGTAGCGATTGTTATTGCTTTACTTCGTTTTATCGTAAAGCCGATCCTTATTGTTTTAACCCTGCCAGTTACCATATTGACGTTAGGGCTATTCTTATTGATTATTAATGCAATTATAATTCTAATGGCCGATTGGTTTGTGAGCGGTTTTGCTGTTTCAAACATTTGGTGGGCTCTGTTATTTAGCTTATTGCTTTCATTTTTACAGTCGGTTTTGTTTTCGCTTTTGAATACAGAAAAATAACCAATTGAAATACAGCTCATACTATTTGTTAGCTTACTGAAATTGTCTTATTTTTGCAACCCGAAATTTTAAGGAAAAAGGAAAAGACAAAACGACCCTTCGAGGTAAATTTTTCAGAAAATGAACATTACAAAAAAAGACATTGATAATTTAAATGCTGTACTTACAGTAGAAATTTCAAAAGACGATTATTCAGACAAGGTAGAATCCATTCTGAAAAACTATCGTAAAAATGCCAATATTCCTGGTTTTAGAAAAGGTCACGTACCGATGGGAATGGTTAAAAAGCAATACGGTACAGCAATTTTGGTTGAAGAAGTAAACAAGCTACTTCAGGACAATTTGCATAAATATTTAACCGAAGAAAAGCTAGACGTATTAGGAAACCCAATCCCTAAAAACGAAAAAGAGGTAGACTGGAACGAAGAGGATTTTACGTTTGAATTTGATCTAGGCTTAGCACCACAATTTGATGTGGATGTAAAAGGTAAAAAGGCCATCACACATTACAAAGTTCTTGCTGATGATAAAATGATCAACAACCAAGTTGAGACTATTCGTAAACAATACGGAAAGTTAATAGCTAAAGATACAGTTGAAGACGGCGATGAAATTACAGGAACGTTTACCTCCGATGAAAAAGGTATCGACAATCCAGCTACTTTTAGCACCGAAGATATAAAAGGAAAAAAACAATTAAAAGCTTTAAAAGAAGCTAAAATTGGTGATGTTATTACCTTAAAAACAAAAGGACTTTTTAATGACGATCACGATAACCAAAAGCAATTAGGTGTTTCTCATGAGGATGCACACGGTTTGGATATAGAAGTTGATTTTAAAGTAGAAGAAATCAATACGCGTGAAATGGCAGAGCTAAACCAAGAGTTTTTTGATAAGCTTTTTGGTGAAGGTGTTGTTACTTCAGAAGAAGAATTGAAAGCGAAAATTAAAGAAGACGCTGAAAAGCAGTTTGAGCAACAAAGCGATCAGAAATTATTGAACGATGTTGTTGAAAATTTAATCGAAAACACAAAATTCGATCTTCCTGATGAGTTTTTACAGCGTTGGATTCAAGTTTCTGGTGAAAAACCAATGACTGATGAAGAAGCAAAAGCTGAATACGAGCGAAGCGAAAAAGGATTACGTTATCAATTAATTGAAGGGAAAATACGTAGCGAAAACGAAGCGTTACAAGTTTCTTTCGATGAGCTGAAAGACCACAGTAAGCAAATGATAAAAGCACAGATGGCTCAGTTTGGGAATACAAATCCGAGCGATGAAGAACTAGATGGTATTGCAGCGCGTATCCTTAGCAATGAAGAAGAAGTAAAACGTATGACTGAACAGTTAAATACGACTAAGATGCTTCAGTACTTCAAGGAAAACGCAAAACTAAAAGAAAAAGAAATTTCTTACGACGACTTCATAAAAGAAGCGTCTAAGTAATTCAGTAAAAAAAAGGTATCTTTAGGCGTTGAATATATGGGTTCAACGCCTAATTTTGTTTAAAGAAAATACATAAAAAATTTATGGACTACGGAAAAGAATTTAAAGACTTTGCTATAAAAGATCAAGGAGTAAGCAGTTTGTATTACGATAAAATTGTAAGTAGTATGAATCCTGTAGGCCTTACCCCAAATATTATTGAAGAACGCCAAATGAATGCAGTAGCAATGGACGTTTTTTCACGTTTAATGATGGATCGTATTATCTTTCTTGGTACAGGTATAAGTGACCAAGTTGCTAATATAGTGCAAGCGCAATTGTTGTTTTTAGAAAGTACAGATGCTTCAAAGGACATTCAAATTTATATCAACTCACCAGGCGGCAGTGTATATGCTGGTTTAGGTATTTATGATACCATGCAGTTTATAAAACCAAACGTGGCTACAATCTGTACAGGAATGGCTGCTTCTATGGCTGCTGTACTATTGTGTGCAGGTGAAAAAGGAAAACGAAGTGGGTTAACTCACTCTCGGGTAATGATTCACCAACCATTAGGTGGGGCGCAAGGGCAAGCTAGTGATATTGAAATTACAGCTCGCGAAATTATTACGTTAAAAGAAGAGTTATATAAAATCATCGCTAAACATAGTGGTCAAGATTACGAAAAGGTATATGAAGACAGTGATCGTGATTATTGGATGAAGGCAGATAAAGCATTAAAATACGGTATGATCGATGAGATTTTAACTCGTGGATAAATAAACATTTGATTACTAAATTTGAAAAAAGACAATATGTCGAAAGAAGAAGGATTAGAATGTTCCTTTTGTGGACGAAAAAAAGCCGAAACCAGCCTGCTCATCGCCGGTTTGGATGCACACATTTGTGACCGCTGTATAGAACAAGCGCATGGTATTGTGGTTGAAGAAGCCTTACACGCTACAAATAATGAAATTTCTAAAGATGTGATGCTAAAAAAGCCAACTACTATCAAGTCTTTTTTAGATGACTATGTAATTGGACAGGAGAATACTAAAAAAGTGATGTCTGTTGCGGTATATAATCATTACAAGCGTTTATTACAGCCAAAGACTGATGATGATATCGAAATACAAAAAAGTAACATCATTATTGTAGGAGAAACCGGTACTGGTAAAACCCTAGTAGCTAAAACAGTAGCAAGGATGTTAAACGTGCCTTTGGCAATAGTAGATGCAACTGTTTTAACTGAAGCAGGATACGTTGGTGAAGATGTAGAGAGTATTTTAACTCGTTTGTTGCAAGCCGCCGATTATAACTTAGAAAAAGCCCAAAACGGAATTGTATTTATTGATGAAATAGATAAAATTGCTCGTAAGAGCGATAACCCATCAATAACACGTGATGTTAGTGGAGAAGGAGTGCAACAAGCTTTATTAAAATTGTTGGAAGGAACTACCGTAAACGTGCCACCAAAAGGAGGTCGAAAGCACCCAGATCAGAAATTTATTGAAGTAAATACAGAAAACATCTTGTTTATTGCAGGAGGAGCTTTTGATGGTATTGAAAAGAAAATTTCAAAACGATTAAATCTGCAAGCGGTTGGTTTTAGTGCTTCTAAAAAGGAAGACTCTTTAGAGCGAAATAACCTGTTACGATATATTATCCCTAAAGATTTAAAAGACTTTGGTCTTATCCCAGAGATAATTGGTCGTCTCCCGGTATTAACGTATATGAATCCGTTGGATAAAGGAGCTTTACGAGCTATTTTAACCGAACCTAAAAACGCCATTGTTAAACAATATGAAAAATTGTTTGAAATGGACGAGATTGAATTGGTGATTACCGAAGAAGCACTTGATTTTATAGTGGGTAAAGCTGTAGAATATAAATTAGGAGCTAGAGGATTACGATCATTATGCGAAGCTGTCTTGACAGATGCAATGTTTGAGTTGCCAGGAACTGAAACGAAAGAATTACACGTAGATAAAGAATACGCTGAAGCGAAACTAAACAAATCAACCATTAAAAAGTTGAAGGCGGTTTCTTAAACTTTCAGAGTACATATTAAATTGAAAAAGCCCCGAAGAAACTACGCTTCGGGGCTTTTTACTAACTTAAACTAATCTAATGTAAATAATTTATGGTGTTGCAATAACAGTTTTGTTCTTCTTATGAAGAATTTTTTGCTGCATCACTTCTTTTTTGTTTTTTAAGGTATAACCAGCAACTTCATTTCCATTTTCTTTAGCAGAAACTGCTGTCGCACAAGATGCGGTTGAAAGGATAAGAAATGTTCCTAATAATATAAATGCTAATTTTTTCATTGTTGCTTATTGAGCTATTAATTTGAGACAAACGTACTCTGTAAGAAAAGTATTACCAAAAATTTTAGTTGAACGGAGTCAGAAACTCGTTAAAAAACACGCTGTTTTTCAAGTTTCGATTAAGTGTAAAAAAGCATCGATTTATGACACGAATAAAGGAGGTAAAATAATTAACTGTTTAAAGAAAGAAGCTCTTCTAAATACCCTCTGGAGTTTGAGAGTCGAGGGACTTTATGCTGCCCTCCTAATTTGTTTTTATTCTTTAACCAATCATAGAACAATCGTTCACGTGCGCAATGAATAGTTGGAGCTTTGAGGGTTGTGTTGTTGTTTCGCTTTGCCTCGTAGTCGCTATTTACTTCTTGAAGTGCTTTGTCTAATAGTTGTGAGAAAAAATCAAAGTCTTCTGGTGGGGTTTTAAATTCGATAATCCATTCGTGTGCTCCCTTTTCTTTGCCCTCCATAAAAATAGGGGCGGCGGTATAATCTACAATTTCAGTTTGAGTAAGGTGGGTAGCTTTTCGTAAGGCGGCTTCCGCATTTTCAATAATCAATTCTTCCCCAAAAGCATTGATGTGGTGTTTGGTTCGCCCTGTTACTTTAATTCGGTATGGATTTATAGAAGTAAACCGAATGGTATCACCAATTTTATAACGCCATAATCCAGCATTGGTGGTAATAATAATAGCGTAGTTTTGGTCTTTCTCCACTTCACTTAGGGGAATCACTTTTTCTTCAGGAGTTCCATAACTATCCATTGGGATGAATTCATAAAAAATGCCGTAGTCAAGCATCAACAACAATTCATTACTGCTATTTTGATCTTGAATGGCGAAAAATCCTTCCGAAGCATTATAAATTTCATAATACCTAAATGAATCTCTTGGTAATAATTTTTTATATTGATCTATATAAGGATCAAAGCTAACTCCTCCGTGAAAATATACTTCTAGGTTTGGCCATATTTCAAACAAATTTTCAGTACCTGTTTTTTCTGAAACAGCATGAAGTAAAACCAACATCCAAGAAGGTACACCAGCAAGGCTAGTTACTTTTTCGTTAATGGTTTGGTTTACAATAGCGTCTAGCTTGGTTTCCCAATCACCCATTAAAGAAACTTCATTGCTTGGGGTACTACTAAACTCAGCCCAAAAAGGCATGTTGTCTATTAAAATAGCTGAAAGATCTCCGTATACCGTTCCATTGTCTTTGTAGAGTTCTTTGCTGCCACCAAGACGTAGCCCTTTTCCCAAAAACAGTTGAGAATCGGGGTTATTATTCAAGTACATGCATAACAAATCTTTACTGGCGGCATAATGACAATTTTCTAATGACTCATCGCTTACTGGAATAAACTTGCTTTTTGCATTTGTAGTTCCGCTACTTTTAGCAAACCATTTAATAGGTTTAGGCCAAAAGATGTTTGTTTCGCCTCTTCTGGCTCGTTCAATGCGAGCTTCGTTGTCTTCGTAGGTGGTAACAGGAATCCGGTTTGCAAATTCTCTGTAAGTTTTTATAGAACTAAAGTCATATTCTTTACCAATTTCTGTATGTTTCGCTTTATCTAACAAGCTGTGTAATAGTTCTTCTTGTACCTCCACAGGGTATTTTAGAAACAGGTCAATTTGATGAAACCGTTTCTTTAAAAACCAGGAAGCAATGGAGTTTACTATGGGGATTGGCATATTTTGTCCTATCTTTAAAGCATAAAAATAACAATTTTCTTTTTATGAATTACGAAGGTGTGCTAACTAAAATGAAGACTGAAAATGGATCGCCAATTCAGTACTACTTAGTGTTTGAAAATGACTTCCTCAATGTCAATCAATTATTGAATAAAAAGGTATCCATAAACTTTCTGAAATTTCAATGCCTTAACTGTGGTTTAGAAAAGAAAATATATCGCCAAGGGTTTTGTTACGACTGTTTTTATGAAATTCCGCAGGCTGCAGATTGGATTATGAAACCCGAATTAAGTACCGCTCACTTAGATAAAGAAGATCGTGATTTAGAATACGAAAAAAGCGTGCAATTAAAACCTCACATTGTCTACTTGGCAAACAGTAGTAATGTAAAAGTAGGAGTAACCCGAAAAACCCAGGTGCCAACTCGATGGATTGATCAAGGTGCGCACGAAGCAATTGAAATTGTAGAGGTACCTAATCGCTATCTGGCAGGTATTACCGAGGTTGCTTTAAAAGAGCACGTAGCCGATAAAACTAATTGGCGAAATATGCTTAAAAATGATATTAAGGATGAAAACTTAGTGGAATGGCGAAATAAGCTGCAACAATATATTCCCGATGAAGCTAAGGAGTATTATATAGAAAATAACTCTGAGACAAATTTAGAGTTTCCAGTCTTGCAATATCCCACTAAATTAAAAAGCCTTAACTTACAGAAAACCCCTTTTTATGAAGGCGTTTTAAAAGGGATAAAAGCGCAATATTTGATTTTTGAAGATAACACTGTTTTTAATGTACGAGGGAATGAAGGGTATGTGGTTGAAATTTTAATTGGTTGATTTTTATTAAATGTTAGTGGTTATTCTTGATAAAAAAATACAGTTATAAATTATAAAACTCTATTTCAACGGTTTGGGTATAAAGCATAACACTTCGACAGTTGTTCGTTTTATATACCCAATTTACTTTCTACTATATCCATTATTTGCACCATTTTTTTTGGAGCATCAAACCGATAGCCTATATGAAATTCTAAAAATTGTTGATGGTCGTCAATTCTAAAATTGGTTTCTATGTTGTGGTAAAATGAATTAAAACTTGCCATCACGCCAGTAAAAATTTTCTTTGTATTGTATCCTATAGCCAATGTAATTTCAGTGCGATAATTAATTCCATCTAATGTAGAATTTGGCGTACCATCTTTAAAACCTGATGAGTGAACATTACTATAGCCTATGCCTCCATAGATTCCACCAGAAACCATAAGAGACTCTGTTAATGTCCAATTATAAAAATAAGATGGTCCAGCGACTAAATCAATATACTCATCTATGCCGTTACTATCGTCTTTAAATTGTGTGTAATAATAGCTAATTGTAGGTACAAAACTCCCCGAGCTTTTACGTTGCCACTCAGTCTGCCCAAAAATTGATCTAAATGAGAAGTTAGGGTTAAAACTATAAGCTGAAGAACCACCAATTTTTAAAACCTTCAAATCTGGAAAAATGATATTATTCTCTTTTGCAAAACCAAAATCTTTAGACTCAATAAAAAAACCTTTTGTTTTTGTAAATTCAAGATTCTGTATCCATTTTTTTATATAAAACCTTGTAGCTAGATTAAAAAAGTTAGTTTTTCCATTTTTATCATCATCATTATTAAATTTTATAAATGTTGGCGTATAACCTATATCAATTTCAATAAAGCGAAATTGTAAGGAAAAAGTTGAATTTATTTGTTGATTGGGTCTAATAACCGCGCTTAAATCATCTTCTTTACTTCTTAGCTTAAACGCATTAAATTTGTCACTCATCGCTACTCGAAAAGTAATTGCATCTTGATAGGTAATAATAGTACTTTTATTTTGCGATATACTATCTAATGCTTGGGCATGGAAATCTACTAGGACACTCGATAAAAATAGTATGATGCAAATTGCATGGTGTGAGAATCCTTTCAAAATCATTGTTAAGTAATGGTGTTTAATGATATCTTATTTTCTCGTTTATTTTTTAAAGAGTGGTGACCTTTTAGCTAGATAATTTAAGGTTACTTTATATGCATCTTCTGTTTGCCAAAAGGAATCGTGATCCTGGCTGAAAATATTATCCCCGTGATCGTTGTAGATATTCATGTTTATAGTTGTGGCATAGTCATCGGTACTTTTTCCATATGTGCTCGCAGATGCATTAGATTTTGCTACGCCCCAGATATTACCAATTTTATCTGTTCCTACTTTACCTTTCTGCTTAGAGTTTGCTGTGGTACTAGAATAAGTTGAAGTGCCTGTTTTTTCTACCGAAACTGTACCTTGTATTAAATATTCTACGCTTAAAATATTACACAATTCTCCCATGGTAAAACTATTAACGTTATCGTTTTTCACACCAGCTTTCGCTAATAGGGTGTTGGTTGTGTTAACGTCTTGATACTTTAATGTTAAGGCTTTGCCTTTAAAGATAGAGAAAGTTTCCCGTTGTATTTTCTCTGTCATTGCGCTAGACCCTCCTTCTTGATTTTTAATATAGGCAAATGGCAGTACGGCTACCTTGTTGTGGCGGTTTTCGGTGTTAGACACTGTTTTTTTAATGTCCTGCGCGTTGTTTACAAATTGTATTCTTCCAGAAGAAAAAGTAATTTTAGCTACATCTTTCTTGGGGACGGTATACTGAACGGTTTCGTTTTTGTAGATAAATTTAAAATCGTCATTTTCTACAGCATTTACAGTTCCTACCATCTCTTCACCGTTGGTTTTTAAAATGATATCACTTTGGGCAGAGACGATTGATGTAGTAAGTATAAAAAGTGTTATTGTGAAAAAAAATGATTTAGTAAATAGCTTTTTCATAAGGGTAAATTTTTAATTAAAGAAAGTATGATATTTAATTTTGTTTAGTGAAATTATAAAAAATAACAACAAAACCGATGCTGTAATTAATTTTACTTAAAAATTAATCTGAAAAACCATGTATTACTCAATAGATTTTAAAATCACGTTTCAATATTAAATAACCTTAATATAAATGAGAATTCATAGGCGATAAACAAAAGCACCAGAATCTTATGAAAAAGCGGGTTACTAATTTTAATCGCCAAAAGGCATAGAAGAATGTGGCTTATATTTCGAATGTAATATTCAGTATTAGTAACCAAAAAGTAACTATCGCCTTTTAGATAGGTGTCGATAAAATCTGCACCAAAAGTTAATGCCAGTATTGCAAAAAACCAACTTTTTCGAGAATAAAAATAATCTTTATAATCTTTATAATCATTTAAATCCTCAGGGTACAAAATTGCACAAAGCACAAAATACATAAGTATATAACAGATTATAAATAGATAGTTTAAAAAATACCACTGTTCGATAGTTTTTAAATTAAATTCCCACCACCAAAAGTGAATCATTAGTAAAAAAATATAAAAAACCCAAAGCAGATGAGCACCATACGTTTTTTTTCGATTGGGATGTTGTATAAAACGGACAGACCCTTTAATTAAATGAGTTAAACCAAGACCGAGTATAATAGCGATAACAGATTTTACATGTATAAACTCATTCATAGTGTATAGCTTGTTTATTGATAAATGGTTAATGATGGAATTTCATAGATTATAAAAAGTAATGTTTATCAATTACTTATAAAACTATATAAAACAAGTTGATTGCAATTTAAAAGTAAACGTTAAATTTAAATATTCACGTTTATTTAGTGAGATCAAATTTTATTTGATTTACAACAGAGTTAAATATCATTTTTTATAAATTATCGTTTTTATTCGATCAACATCCTAATAAACTGAACCACCGATCCAGCAACCAAAGCTGTGCCAATAATATTATAAACCAAAGGATGTTTTTTCTGCTTCCGTTCCTTAAGTTTATCACTCATTCTTCCGTAGTAATACAAGGTAATAACTTTTCCAAAGAAAATACCGGCAAAGAAAAGGATGAGGTTTAGTAAGGGGCTAAATTTTGAAAGAGAAAACAGATAGGTATTTGCAACTGTGATTAGCAAAATCCAAAAAATTAGGGCTGGCGGATTGATAAGTGCTAATAAAAACCCTTTCCAAAAGTTTCCAATTTGCCAAGTTTCAGATAACGGATTTTGAAAATCTACTTTAAAACGTTCTCGAAGTAAAACTAACGTCCCAATTATAAAAAAGATAAAAACAATAGCATATTGTAACCAGCGGTTTTCTTCAAAAAAATCAGTAAATATCCGGCTGTAATTCAGGGCGATAAATGATAAAAAAACGCTGCCTAGCCCAGCGCCTAGAGTGATGCGAAATCCTTTTTTAAAAGATTGCTCCAAAGTTGTTGTCACCACAGCAATATTTGATGAACTTGCAGGAATAGCGCCTAAGCCGGAAGCTAAAAATCCGGTTAGGAGAAAAATTAATAACATAAGGATATCATAAACCATGAAAAGATTTTTGATTGCGTTAAATATAAAGCAAAACTTTAGAGTAGCAATTAAAAAGGATACTTATAAAAGTAACCCCCAGTCAATTGCTTAGAATTGTTTATAGTTTCTAGTTAAGCTGAATTTTGCTTTACTAGCTTTTAATATCTCTAGTGGTTTTACTAATATCCGTTATTAATTTTTAACGTACTTAGATTGAAAAATAGAGTCTTTCGGGCTTTTTAAATATAGCGTGTCATTTTTATTACTGAATTTATAATCTAAAGTAGATGTCGTTTGTGGACTTACGCTTTCTCCAGCAGTTCTTTTAATATATAGTTTGCCATTGTCCATTTTCCAAGCATTAACAGAGTGTAGTCCAAACTTATCAATTATAAGCGAATCTTTGTAAAAGTGCATTGCTGTTTTATTGTGCATCGTGGTAGAGTTCCATTTTCCTAAAACAGTTTCTTTATCGTTATTCATAGAACAACTTGTCAACAAAATAAAAAACAGTGCTATTGTTGTGAGTACTTTCATAATATTTCTAAATAATTAATTTCTTTGGTTTGTGGTATCTTTTTTCTTGCCACCAAAAATACCACCTAAAATATCTTTTACAACTTTACCGGTGTTTTTTTCCGTTTCGGAGTCTGTTTTTGTTGTGTCTTTATCTTTATTTCCTCCTGAAATTAAATCTCCCAAAATATCTTTTCCTTTATCTTTCAATTCCTGTTTTTGTTTTTCAACAAGACGTTGGGTAAGCTCGTTAATTGCGGTTTTTGTATTTACAGATATAGAAGGACTAGTAAGAGTGCCAGTGATACCTACAGGGATAGAAACCGAAACGTTATCCGCATTCTCAGGGTCTAGTTTAGCCAATAATTTGGAGACATCACCACCTAAGTATTTTCCTGGAACATCAAGTTGAGCACTGTAATTAATGCTTTTGTCTAGACCGTGGCTTCCACTAACGGCAACATCGATACCTTTAACATCAAAATTGAATGGTTGTACTTCAATATTCCCGTTGTTAAATTTTAAAACGGTACTAACATCACGTAAACTAAGACGGTCTAAATTCAGAAAAGAAACTTGGTCGCCTAACTTTGAAAGCAAAGGCATTTGTTGTTTATCAACTTCAGCTGTTAAAATTTGTGCGACAGCATTTCCAGCTAAGGTGGAAAGTTTGGGGGTTAACTCTTCTGTTAGTTCTCCATTTAATTTCAGTTTTGTATTTAAATTACCTTGTAAGGCTTTAGCAATAGGCGCTATATATTGAAGCATATCTAGACTTTGAAACGATTGCTCAATATCTATTTTGCTTAAATCCAAATCCATTGCAAAGGTTGGTGTTTCATTTTTTGTTGAAACATTTCCGCCAAAAGCTATATTTCCACCAAAAATATTGGAAGTGACGTTGCTCAGCGTAGCCGTTTCGTTTTTAATGGTCGCTGTTCCTTTTACATTGGTTAAATTCAAATTATCATACACCACTTTGTTTGCTGAAAAGTTAAGTGTAGCATCTAGAAAGTCAGGAATTTTAATAGCTTCTTTTGTAGCTTTATTTTGTGTGTTTGTTTCTTCTTCAGAAGAAGAAGTTTCAGCTTTTTTATTGCCTGTTTCCGAAGCCATAAAATCGTTAACATTAAACGTGTTGGATTGAATGTTGAACGTACCTTTTAAATCTTGTTTCCCCATAATCCACGGAATTAGATTTTGCATCGTTCCAGTTGCCGAAACATCCGTTTTTCCTGTGGCTGCTTTAAACTCATTTAACTTTATATTGCCAGGAGTAAAAGAAACGGCAGCGTTGGCAATTTTTAATTCGTTATTAAAAGCTGCATCGTTGTAATTAAAACCAGACAAGCTCGCCGTACCCGAACTTTTAATATTTTGGTATTGTTCTTTCTCTATGGACTGCATATCGAAATTGGTAGTAACATCTGCTTTAAAAATACCGCTGAGGTTTTGTTCCATTTCAATAGGGGCTATTTTTTCTATGTTAGCCAAATTGATAGCTCCTTTAAGCGCCATATTCACTAGAGCATTTTCAGTTAGGTTTTTAATACTTCCGTTTGCTGAAAAGACTTCGTTGTCAATTTTAAAGGTAAGACCGCCAATGTTAACGTATGTGTCTTTCATCAAGCCAGTTTCATTTTTTAAAACGGCATCGATATGAATATTTTGAACCGCTTTTGGCAAGTCTGGGTATTTAAATGAGGCATTATCACTTTGTATGCTTATATCCATTTTCGGGATGTAGGTGTCATCAATTACTCCTTTCAACATTCCGTTTACAGAAAAGTTTCCGGTGGTGGTGACGCCGTCCAAATTTTTCACATACTCTTTTGGGATAACTGCCAAGAAATTTTTAAAGTCTGAAGACGGGGTTTTAAAGGTTAAATCGATCTCATTGTTGTTTTCGTTTACTTTTACAAAGCCATCGAAGGTAAGGGGTAGCTCGTTTATTTTAGCTTCATTTTCAAGAAAAGTGTATTTCTGGTTTTTTAAATCTAATTGAAAATCAGCGTTTAACGATATGGTGTTGTCCTTTAAATATTCAACATCATCTATTTTAAAAGACACTAACGCATTGGTTTGTGTTTCTAATTCTGAAACATCTAGGGAAAAATCACCGGTTCCTTCGTGGTTCACATCTTTTAAGATTAAAAACGTCTTGGTTGCTTCATCTAAATAATTGATGCGCGAATCGTTAACTTCATACTGTTGAAGGTCAAAAGTAAATCCTTCAGAAGTTTCAGAAGATTCAGTTGTTTCTGAAATTGGAGCACTCTCATCTTTTATGGCAATATCATAATTGGCGTTGCCAAGAGAATCTACTTTAATATTGATAAGCGCTTCGTTTAATTGCAACGCATCAACAATTATAGGGTCATTTCCGCTTTTAAACAATTGCGTAATGCCCATATCAAGTTTGATTGATTTTCCCTTTGCCAACGTATCGCCCTCAAACGGAGCTTTGTTTACTACGCTAAAGTCGTTAATTACCACAGCAGCATCTGGAAAGCTTTTAAATAAGCTCAAATCCATATCATTCCATTCAACTGTTGCGTTGAGGTTTTGGTTGATGTTTTTCTTCAACAACTTTTCTAAAGAACCCTTAAATAGAAAAGGGGCTGCTATGAGTAGTAAAACAAAGACTACTACTATAATTACTGCTATTTTTAAAAACTTTTTCATAAGTATGATTATCAATTTGTGGCTTCGATACATTCTTCGTTCCTCAGAATACTCAGCCACCTTTTGTCTATATTCTATTCTCTATATTCTTTTTCTCTTCTCCATACATTTCAATCTCTTCTCCCATTTTCAATCCAAATCGTTTCCGTAGCGCAAAAACTGAGGCGTATAATAAGGGTGTGTCACAGGCGGCGACCAATACTTTAAATAAAAATCCGCTTAACAATAAACCGCTAAACAGTGCCCAATCAATTTTTCCGAAGCTGCACAGTAAAAATAAAACGGTGAAAGTATCTATAAACTGTGAGAAAAAGGTTGAAAAGTTATTTCGTATCCATAAATGTTTTCCTTTTGTAAGACGTTTCCAAAAATGAAATATTTGTATGTCTATATATTGTGCGAATAAATACGCTAACATCGATGCCAATACTGCTATTGCGGTGGCACCAAAAACTTTATCGAAAAGGGCATCGTCTATCGGGCTCCAATCCGTCGCTGGGACAGCAGCCGAAGTATAGATAATCAATAAGGAAAAGAACGAAGCAAAAATTCCGGCAGTAACCACTTGATTCGCCTTTTTCTTTCCGTAGACCTCACTGATAATATCGGTAATTAAAAACGTGATCGGGTAGGGAAGTATACCTACGGAAATTTCGAAGGTGTAGATTCCAAAAAAATCCCAGTAAAAGAATTTCTGAAATATTAAATTGGAAACCACCAAGGAAGCAATAAATAAAGCGCCTAAAATCAAATAGATGCGCTGTGCCGATAAAAGGTCTTTTCGTTTTTGTATTTCCACGTATTCTTTTAAAAGAACAAAAATAATGGTAGGTATTTTTCTTTTCCTTAATTTCGTCTTAAATTAGTGAGACTACAATATTTTTAGACAATAGAATATATCCCATCAAACCACTTCAAAACATATACTTATCCCTAGGAAGTAACCTAGGTAACAAATTTGAAAACCTACAACAGGCTATCGATTCAATTTATGAAAACGTTGGTGCCGTTGTTAAGATTTCCCCTGTTTATAAAACGCCGGCAATGGGTTTTGAAGGTGATGATTTTTTAAATTGTGCCATTCACATTCAAAGTTCACTTTCACCTACTAAGGTATTAGAAACCATTCTTTCAATAGAACTGAAAATGGGCAGAGAACGGAAAAAAGTAGGTGAGTATATGTCGCGGCCTATCGATATTGATATTTTGCTAATCGATAATTTTGTAAAAGAGAGTGGTAAACTTACAGTTCCACATCCTGAAATGCATAACAGAAAATTTGTATTGCAACCACTGGCCGATATAGATGCACAAATGGAACACCCCATTTTTCAGAAAAAAATAATAAAACTTTTAGCTGAAACTACAGATACAAGTCAGTTGGAAAAACAATCCAAGTGGTTGGTAAACCCGAAAAGTGATTACGATATTTCAACCTTTAATTACATTGCTATTGAAGGAAATATTGGTGCGGGTAAAACAAGTCTGGCCACGCAGATGGCAACCGATTTTAATGCGAAACTGATTTTAGAACGGTTTAAGGACAATCCTTTTTTACCAAAATTTTATAAAGACCAACAACGGTATGCGTTTCCGTTAGAGATGTCTTTTTTGGCAGATCGGTATCAGCAATTACTGGAAGATATTAAACAGTTCGATCTTTTTAAAGAATGCGTTATAGCAGATTATGATGCTTATAAATCACTAATTTTCGCCAAAGTTACCTTAGCTGAAGAGGAATATGCTTTATACAAAAAGCTCTTTCATTTAATGCATAAAGAGTTACCTAAGCCCGATGTGTATATTTATTTGTATCAAAATACAGAGCGTTTGCTGGAAAATATAAAAAAACGAGGTAGAAAATATGAGCAAAGTATTGAAGCGGATTACTTGAAAAAGATAAATGATGGCTACCTAGAGTTTATAAAAAATCAACACGACGAGAGCATTAAAATAATTGATATTTCCGAATTGGATTTCGTAAAAAATCGAAAAGATTATTTGGCAATTTTAAAGCAGATTGTTGGGTAGTAAATCGGTGGTTTCGATACATTTTAACGAAGTTAAAACACTCAATCACCTTACTTTAGTTATTTAATAATTTAAAAGCTAAAAAAAAAGAGGTGGTTGAGTGTTTCACCAAAGGTGAAATTTATCGAAACCACCGGTGTTTATTCCTGCTTCAGTTTACTGAAAAAATCCCAAACAACAACCCCTACACTTACCGAGATATTTAAAGAATGTTTAGTGCCGTACTGCGGAATTTCAATCACCGCATCACTTGCTGAAACCACTTTTTGTTGCACGCCTTTTACTTCATTGCCAAAGACCACAGCATACGTCATTTCTTTCTGAAGTGAAAAATCTTCTAATGAAATAGAAAGCTCTGCCTGTTCTATGGATGCTACAAAAACACCGTCATTTTGTAGTTTTTCAATGACTTCGGTGGTGCTTTCTGCATATTCCCACTCCACACTATCGGTAGCACCCAAAGCCGTTTTTTGAATGTCTTTATGCGGTGGTTTTGCAGTGATGCCGCACAAGTAAATTTTCTTCACTAAAAAAGCATCGGCTGTACGGAATACAGAGCCTATATTATTTAGACTTCTAATATTGTCTAGAATAATTATAAGTGGTGTTTTATCGGCTTCTTTAAATTCAGAAGGAGAAATGCGTTCTAGTTCGCTGTTTTTAAGCTTTCGGTTTTGCATAACGTTCTTTTTCTTGTAAAAATAAGAAATATAAAACCCTTTTTCGCTTATTCAGATTTTTGATTCTTTGTTAATAAAACCCAACAACTTGTAGGGTTGAATTTTATGGAAAACAAAGCTGTTTTGCTATTTTTACATACTATTATTCAAAGATTATGGCTAAGAAAGTGACCCCATTAATGAAGCAGTACAATGCCATCAAGGCAAAGCATCCCGATGCGTTATTATTGTTTCGAGTAGGGGATTTTTACGAAACGTTTGGAGAGGATGCTGTGCGAGCAGCCAAAATTTTAAATATAACCTTAACGGCTCGAAATAATGGCGGTGATAATATAGAATTAGCGGGTTTCCCTCACCATTCATTAAATACCTATTTACCAAAATTAGTAAAAGCTGGTTGTCGGGTGGCTATTTGCGATCAGCTGGAGGATCCCAAGCAGACAAAAACTATTGTAAAAAGAGGCGTAACCGAATTGGTAACACCAGGAGTGTCGCTTAACGACGATATCTTAGAGTCTAAAAGCAATAATTTTTTAGCCGCTTTACATTTCAATTCCCCTGAAAAAGACAATTTAGGGATTGCTTTTCTAGATGTTTCTACAGGGGAGTTTTTAACTTCGGAAGGAAACATAGAATACATTGATAAATTACTTCAGAATTTTAACCCTTCTGAAATCCTCTTCAGCAAACAAAAAAGAAAGCAGTTTTCTGAAGCATTTGGCGACCAATATCATACCTTTCATTTGGAAGACTGGGTGTTTCAAATAGATTATACAACCGAAACGTTAAATAAACATTTCAACACAAATAACTTAAAAGGTTTTGGTGTTGATCACCTACAAAGCGGAATCATTGCGGCAGGAGCTGCATTGCATTATTTAGATGAAACACGGCACAACAAACTACAACACATTACCAAAATTGCCCGTATTGCTGAAGAAGAGTATGTGTGGATGGACCGCTTCACCATCCGAAATTTAGAGTTGTACCATTCCAATCAGCAAAATGCGGTAACCTTGTTAGATGTTATAGACAAGACCATTTCGCCTATGGGTGGACGCATGTTAAAAAGGTGGATGGCACTTCCGCTTAAAAACAGTGACGCTATTAATCGCCGTCACGAAGTGGTGAGTTTTTTGCTCGATAATAAGGAGGTTTTAACTCGAATTCAGCAATATTTAAAAAAAATGGGCGATTTAGAGCGCCTTATTTCTAAAGTTGCAACTGGGAAAATAAATCCGCGGGAAGTGATTCAGCTTAAAAATTCATTGGAAGCAATTATCCCAATAAAATCTGAGGCCTTACAGGCCAAAAATGAATCCATGCAGGTTATTGGCGAACAATTAAATGACTGCGAATTACTTCGGAAAAAAATAAAAGAAACACTTGTCGAAGAATCTCCGGTCAATATTTTAAAAGGAAGTGCCATTGCTGAAGGGTTTTTAGAAGAACTTGACGAACTCCGAAACATTGCGAACGGCGGAAAAGAATATTTAGACGATATGTTGAATCGCGAAGCAAAACGTACGGGGATTACCTCCCTAAAAATTGCTTCAAACAACGTATTTGGCTATTATATTGAAGTACGGAATACGCATAAAGATAAAGTGCCCGAGGAGTGGATACGTAAACAAACCTTGGTAAGTGCCGAGCGGTATATTACGGAGGAATTGAAAGAGTACGAAGCCAAAATATTGGGCGCCGAAGAAAAAATTCTAGTGTTAGAGCAAGAGTTGTTTGGTAAACTAGTAGAGTGGATGTTACAATTTATTGGTTCCGTACAACAAAATGCAACATTAATTGCCGAATTGGATTGCCTTTGTTCCTTTGCGGGCCATGCTTCAACGCATAATTACACGCGTCCATTATTAGATGATAGCTTAGATCTAGATATTAAAGAAGGCCGTCATCCAGTTATTGAGCAACAATTACCACCAGACAGCCCGTATATTGCTAATGATGTTTTCTTAGATAGGGAAAACCAGCAAATTATAATGATTACTGGTCCCAATATGAGTGGTAAATCGGCTATTTTACGACAAACTGCTTTAATAGTATTGTTATCTCAAATGGGGAGTTTTGTTCCTGCAAGAGCTGTTAGAATGGGGTGTGTGGATAAAATTTTCACCCGGGTAGGAGCGAGTGATAATATTTCAATGGGCGAGTCTACTTTTATGGTCGAGATGAACGAGACGGCTAGTATTTTAAATAATATTTCAGAAAGAAGTTTGGTGTTGCTTGATGAAATTGGTCGTGGAACGAGTACGTATGATGGTATTTCCATCGCCTGGGCGATTAGTGAATATCTACATGAGCATCCATCACGAGCAAAAACCTTGTTCGCTACGCATTATCATGAGTTAAACGAAATGACGGAAACTTTCGATCGTGTTAAAAATTATAATGTTTCGGTAAAAGAATTAAAAGACAATGTGCTTTTTCTTCGGAAATTAGTTCCAGGCGGTTCACAACACAGTTTTGGTATTCACGTAGCAAAAATGGCCGGGATGCCACAAGCTGTTATTAATCGGTCTAATAAAATATTAAAACGACTAGAACGCTCACATTCTTCAGAAGAGTTAACCGAAGAGATGAAACAACTTTCAAAAGATGAAATGCAGTTGAGTTTCTTTAAATTGGACGATCCTTTGTTGGAAGAATTGCGTGAAGAAATATTAGATATTGATATTGATACACTTACGCCGGTTGAAGCCTTAATGAAGCTCAACGAAATAAAGCGTATGTTGCAGCGAAATGCATCGATAAAAATGAAGAAATAAAAAACTCTATAAATTTTTTAAAAATAGCTTTGCTTTTAGGGTAAAAGTTTTAAATTTGCATCCGCTTATATAAGTAAGCTTAGTTCTTTAAAAACGCGAAAATAGCTCAGTTGGTAGAGCGCCACCTTGCCAAGGTGGAGGTCGCGGGTTCGAATCCCGTTTTTCGCTCAGTATCTTTTTAATAAACTAAAAGAAAAATATACCAATGCTGAAGTGGTGGAATTGGTAGACACGTTGGACTTAAAATCCAATGAGCAGAAATGCTCGTACGGGTTCAAGTCCCGTCTTCAGTACAAAAGCCTTGTCATTTATGACGAGGCTTTTTTGGTTTTATATAGTAAGTAGTATGTGGAAGGTTTAAAAGAAACTCTAAAAAATAATTAGTAGATTTATAGATCGTCGCTCAGAAGCTTTTTAATTTCATCATCGACTTCTTTTTTAAGTCCGTCGTCATTGTTGCTTTTCTTTCCTGCAATGTAAGATATATATATAAGAAGAATTAAAATTGGAAGAATGATTGGTAAGGAATACCAAAAGTCAAACTCATCAATATATTCAATTTTGTAGTTAATAACTCCCGATAGTTGAAAGAGAAACATAGTAAAAGGAATTAAAATAGCGTATTTCCACCAATTTTTTGAGGTTAAAAACCAAATTCCTGTAAGAAGAACAAAGGTTGATTTAGTAGCAAGGGCGTGAAGATATACTTGAACGCTTCCAAAGCCTCCAGGTGTAATGGTTCCAAAAAACGTGTCCCATTCTTCTCCACCTTTTGGGGCTAACTTATAGAAATAAAATAAAAAAGGTG
The DNA here is from genome assembly GCF_963974425.1 of uncultured Marixanthomonas sp. Classification (NCBI taxonomy): domain Bacteria; kingdom Pseudomonadati; phylum Bacteroidota; class Flavobacteriia; order Flavobacteriales; family Flavobacteriaceae; genus Marixanthomonas; species uncultured Marixanthomonas sp. The sequence goes on along the minus strand of NZ_CAXBCK010000032.1, from coordinate 3,366 downwards.
TTGCTACCAAAAATATAGTTAACAACACCCCGTTTATAAAAGTTCGTTTTTTATCCGTTAGGCGGGATTTCATATTCTGATTTGTCGAGTTGCTGCTCATCTGTTGCTAAAGATTCTGGGGTACAACTTGCTGCAAGCGCAAGGACTGCTAAAATAAACATAAGTTTTTTCATGATGTATAGTTTTTAAGTTAAATTCTGATACAAACATACAGGGAAATACTTAAAAATCTAATAGTCAAATAAATATATGTTTTTCTTACATTTGTAGGTTAACTATTTAATAAAAATTTTTTATATCGGTCAAAATTAGCTAAATATTCGCTAAAAAGCATTTTAAGGAAGATTATAAGTTTATATTTAACATATAATTAACTTTTTTAAAATGGTGTTTATTCTGCTCAGTATCAATTTTTTTACTCTCCATCCGTTTTAAATTTATTATTAAATATCCTTTTTAAAAACCGGTTATTTTTTATTTACGTAAATAATAAAAAGTTAATAAAATTTGATGTATTTTTTTTAATCACTACAATTTTGTATTTTATCTATATAAAACTACGTTTCATCTACACTAATTAATCGCCTAACTGTTTAAAGTGTTAATTTTTACGATTAAATGTAGTTTTGTTCAAATTTTGGTTACACCATATAAATATCTAAACTAATCCCTTAAATCTAAGTCCTTGCTTATGAAAATATTTACTCCTCAAACACTTAAATGGGCTACATTTTTTTTCTTTTTTTCTTAGGAATTAATCTAGTTTTTTCACAATCAACACCCCGATTTGGTGCCTCTCAAGGAAGAACTTTACTGTCAGGTACTGAAGGCGCTGAAGGTTCAAGATATCTTTTTCAGAATGTTGTTACCAATGTTGATGGTACTGGTATAGATGTAGATGCTGTCTTAACGATTTTAGATTTAAACAATATTACGGTAAGCTCTGTCGATAGTAATGTTGGCCTTGATGATCGATTTGAACCACAAACACAAACAACTTCAGCCGGAGGATATGTAGAGTGGGAATTCCGCTTTGTACGTTCTGGTACGGCTAATGCTACTAGCAATGGGGTGCCAATTTTAATAGATTCTTATACATTAGAAGCAATTGATGTTGATGGAGAAGAGTTTTTTGAGGTACTGGTTCCTGAATCTTATACCATAGAGGGAGGGGTTAGTCCTACTCCAGCGGGTTGTCCACAAGGTTCAGGTGCTACAAATAATAATATTGGATGTCCGTCTTCTTTACAGGTTTCTACAAATGGAGACTTTACAAGATTTTCAAGTGGTACAGATTTCTCTGCTGGAATTCGTAAAGAAAGAACTGAGTATATAGCTTCAGTTCAATATAACAATGTAAGTAGACTTGTCTTTCGAAATGGTCAAAATATAGTTGGGAATGTAAGGCAAAACTCTGTAAGCTTTTTAGGGGAGGTAGATTTTGTTGTAGAAAACGAAGTGCAAGAGAATACGTCTCCTGTTGTGGTTGACAATACACCTAATTATATGCCTAAGAACACGAGCATTTCAGTTAATGTATTAGACGGTTCATCCGATGCAGAGAATAATATAGATTCAAGTACTGTACTTTTAATAGACCCAAACGACTCTAACAATGTAGGGCGTTTGGGGAGTCCATTAACTATACCTGGGGTTGGTACATATACTGTAAACAGCCTAGGTGATGTTAGTTTTGTTCCGGTCTCGGGATATGTGGGTAATGCAAACGTAAACTTTAGAGTTCAAGATAGAGCTTTAGCCTCTTCCAATTTAGCTACTTTATTTATTTCTGTACAAGAGGATTCAGATAATGATGGAGTATCAAATAATAATGATTTAGATAATGATAACGATGGAATTTTAGATAATGAAGAACTGGCTTGTGCAGAAAATACGAATCAACTAATTTGGAATGATCATTATGTAGAAGGCAATACTTCAACAAGTGGAGAAGATCCTACTGTGGCAACTGCAAACCCACCCCTTTCTTTTAATGGAGTGGATGTTACTCTAAATAGAACAACTAATACCACCGGAAACTGGAGGATTAATTCTAATTATGTTCCTTCAGGGTATACTTGGTTACAAGCAGCAATTAATGAGGGGAGATCTGTGCATACCTTTAATTTTTCAAAAGACGTTTATAACCTTTCATTTACAATTTTAGATATAGATACGGGGTCTAACTTTACAGATGAAGTTTTTTTTGAAATCACCTCTAATGGAGCTCAATATATAATGACTCCTTCAGATTATACATTAGGTGCTAATATTTCAAGAACTGATAATAACACATTTACGGGGGGTGGTACTGATGAAGATTTACAAATAAATTTAACGGTACCAGTTACTTCAGTAAAAATAACTTATAGGCAAGTTGGTCCTACCCCTAGTAGCAATCAAGGTTCAGGGATTAGTGATCTTACATTTTGTGTTCCAGTTGATACAGATTTAGATGGTACTCCAGACTATCTCGATACCGATAGTGATAATGACGGTTGTTTTGATGCTGATGAAGCTTATGACGATGTTGATGCAGACTCTAATAATGATGGTACCTATGGCGATGTTGTGGATTCATCAAATGTGAATAGTGACGGGACAGTACAAGGAGCAGGATATCTAGGTACAAATGCAGGTGTTACTACGGCAATTAATATCTCAATTGACACTGAAGCGGATGATGAAGATGTAACCGAAGGAGAAACCGCAACCTTTTCGGTTTCAGCCTCAGCATTAGAAGCTTCAAGCTTTACAAATGGAACGCCAAACTATGATACTGAAGCCAATAGTGGTTTACAATACCAATGGTATGTAAATAATACAATTATTAATGGAGAAACGAATGCGACCTTATCACTTGCAAATGTAACTCCTGTTATGGATGGAAATATCTATAAAGTAGAGGTGAGTCATAATGACAAAGTTTGTTTTGAAGAATCTCAAGGAACATTGAATGTAAATGGTTCCCCAATAGCAGTTGATGATACATATAACATCAACGAAGACAATCAAGTAACATTAAATCCTTTAAATTTAGATAGTGACCCTGAAGGAGATATCTTATCAATTACTTCTATAAATAATATAACCTTAACTCCCGGAACAGCTCAATCAATACCTGTATCCAATGGCGTAGTAGAAGTAGATTCAGCAGGGAATATAATATTTATCCCTAATGATGACTTTTTTGGACAGGTTACATTTCCATATGAAATATCTGATGGAAACGGAGGAACTGATTCTGTAAATCAAATTATAAATATTGCATCTGTTAATGATTTGCCTTCACCCGTAGACGATGACTATACAGTGGCAGAAGATGAGAGTATTGAGTTACTACCTTTAACGGGTGACAGTGATTTG
>NZ_CAXBCK010000031.1:0-45912 GCF_963974425.1 uncultured Marixanthomonas sp. | reverse complement strand
CCACAGATGAAGCGACTTCCAACACTGAAAACATTTACCAAATGGGTACTATTGCCATAGGTAAAGATGCTGCCTATACAGGTGCTGCTATAGATATAGAAGGAGCCGTGCGTGGTGGTAGCAATCATCAGGGTAGTGTTGGAAACTATTCTGTGGCTTTTGGCGAAGGTCAAACAGCCTCTGGTATCGTTTCTACAATTGGAGGAGGTGCTTCAAACACAGCTTCTGATTTGGCTGCAACAGTGTCTGGGGGTCTGTTGAATACAGCTTCAGCAAATGCTTCGACTATTTCTGGAGGTTCTACCAATACGGTTACGGGAATTTATGGAGTGGTCGCTGGAGGTTATAAAAATAGTGTAACAGGACAAAGTTCAACCGTTTCGGGTGGTAGTGATAACCAAGCTACGGGTGCTCTTTCTGTTGTGATAGGTGGTGCCCAAAACACAGCATATTCTGCTTATGAAATTGTCGGTGGATATTTCAGTACAAATTACACACCGGCTAATTCATCTACTTGGGATATAAACGATCGTTTATTTAATATAGGAGCTGGATTACATGATACCAATAGACACGATGCCTTTACCATCCTGAAAAATGGAAAAACGGGTGTTGGGTTTGATAATTTTGAAACCACAACCTTTGATCAAAAATTGCAGGTAAACGGGAATGCAAGAATTGCAGACCTTCCCAATGAGGCTGGTAATGTGGATACAGATAAGGTAGTGGTTGTAGATGCTGACGGGGTGTTAAAATCCGTTAAAGCCGCGATGCCTAAGTTTTTCTATATGCCAGCAATAATATTTGATACCTCGGCAGGAGGCACAGCATTAACTAAAGACCTGTTTCAGGAATATAAAAACCAGTTTGAAACAACTTTGGTAAGTAGTACAGGTGCTAATACCTCTATACCTACTTTAAATGCTAACGAATTGGAATACCACATTACACATTATGATGCAAGTGTATTCTCAAACTTAAGTATTAATGCCAATGGAGTTTTAACCTATGATATTATAGGGACTGCTACTCCTTCTTCTTATATGAACATTGTGTTTGTAGTAAAATAATAATTACAAATCACCAAATATGTTTATAAAAGAAATGTTTTCCCTAACGCTCCTAATAGCAAAACTGTTAGGAGTTATAGGAAACAAAAAAAAAGAGATCAATGCGTCTTTGCACGTATTACAAAAGAGGCTAGGAGGTTCCTTCCTTGTAATTAAACACCTAATGATTATGGATAAGACTCTTATTTTTCTTGTTACATTCTGTTTTTCTGGGTCATTTTTAATAGCTCAGACTGTAAATTCAGGAAAGCTGTATGTTTCTCCTAACACAGAATTTTCAACGCTCTCTAATCTTAAAAATACTGATACGGGAAGTTTGTTTAACGATGGCACCCTGTTTTGCTATGCCAATTTTTATAATAACGGAGAGGTAGATCACTATGAAGCAAACGCTCAAGTACAATTTGTTGGTTTTGATGCTCAACTTATAAGTGGAGAAGGAGACACTTTTTTTTCAAATATCCTCTTTAAAAATAAAACGTACCCCGTTCCTTTTTTATTACAAGCTGATATCAATATTGAAGGGGAAGTGGATTTTAACAATGGGATTATCGATAACAGAAATTATGGAGGTAGTTTTCTTTTTGGAGAAACAGCTCGCTATAAAAATGCTTCTAATATTAGTTATGTAGATGGCTCGGTCGAAAAAATTGGAAACACCGAATTTGAATTCCCCATAGGACATCAAGGCTATTATAGAACGCTTGCCATTTCAGACGCACAAGCTATAAACCCTCTTTATAAAGCCACCTATTTTTTGGAGAACCCAGATACCCAATACCCTTTACTAAGCAAAGCAGATGTTATAAATACGATTAATAATGCAGAATATTGGAAGTTAGAACCCGTTGGAACGCATTCAGAAGTAGTTGTAACTCTTTCTTGGAATGAAGCGACCACCTCTGATTTAATGTTGCAAAATACAGAAGCATTACATATTGTGCGTTGGGATGAAGAACAACAACTTTGGGTAGATGAAGGAGGAGTGGTTGATGAATGGAATAAAAGTGTGTCGGCCGTGGTTTCTAATAAAGGAATTTTTACGCTGGCAATTGTAGAGACAGATGACATTTTACCCTGTGAGTTAGTGGTGTATAATGCTATAACACCTAATAAAGACGGGAAAAACGATTATTTTCTTATTGATCAATTGAACAATGGAGGCTGTGCCCAGAATATTTCTGTGAAAATTTTCAACCGCTGGAGTAGGAAAGTTTTTGAAACGACGAATTATGGGTTGGCGGGACGTGTTTTTGATGGTCATTCGAACAAAGGAGATCAGCTGCCAGCCGGTACTTATTTCTATGTTCTTGAATTTGAATATGAAACAGAGAAAGGAGATCGAAAGCCTTTTCAAAAGCAAGGCTACTTGTACCTTAATGGAAATTAAAATTTAAGCACAATAATATGATATTAAAATATATAAAGGTTATATTGTTTGGTCTGTTACTATTTACAGCTAATACCGGACTTGCTCAACAGGATTCTCAGTTTACTCAGTATATGTATAATACTGTTATTATCAATCCGGCTTATGCTGGAAGCAGGGGAGTCTTAAGTATAAACGGAATCTACAGAAACCAATGGGTGGGAATGGAAGGTGCACCTGAAACCATGACATTCTCTGTTAATTCACCAGTCGGGGTAAAAGGCGTTGGTCTAGGAGTTAACTTCTATAGTGATAAAATTGGGCCTTCCATAGAGAACATCTTTACGGCCGACTTTTCCTATACCATTCCAGTCTCCCAATCCACCAAGCTTTCTTTGGGATTAAAAGGAGGGCTGAACATACTGGATATAGACATAAATAAACTCGAAATTCACGATCCAACCGATGTGAATTTGACAAGTACAAACGTTAAATCTCCTGTAGTTGGAACGGGACTCTACCTGCACAGTGATCGCTGGTACTTTGGCCTTTCCTCTCCCAACATTCTAGAGACGGAACATTATGATGAAATAGCTGTTTCTACAGCTTCAGAAAAAATCCATATTTATCTTATCGGAGGGTATGTGTTCCAACTTGATGAAGACTTTAAGTTTAAACCGGCTGTGCTTACAAAAATGGTTAGTGGTGCTCCTGTTTCTGTTGACATTTCTGCCAATTTTATGTATCAGGAAAAATTTACTTTGGGAATGGCATACCGATATGATGTTACCTTTAGCACATTGGCAGGGTTTCAAGTAAGTGATGGGCTTATGCTGGGATACTCCTATGATTACAATACTACAGAACTTGGAAACTACAATTCCGGCTCCCATGAAATCTTTCTGAGGTTTGAACTCGGAACCCGCACTCAAAGAACTATTAGTCCAAGATTTTTCTAATTATGAGAATTATGAAAAAAAAACACTCACTATCGAATTATTGTTTTGCTATCCGTTACTTTTTGCCCAACAGGAAAAAATTGACTGATGCCAACAAGAAATATGAAGAGCATGCCTATATAAAAGCTGCAGAGATTTACAGGGATGTGGTGGAAACGGGATTTGAATCTCAAGAACTGTTCGAGAAATTGGCCAATTCCTACTATTTTAATGTCTTGATATTCCCCCATCTACTTATTTGGCAGATATATTATCTGGTTGAAGTGATTATGACATTTTCAGAAAATTTTGGCATGTTTAGTATGGCACTATGCAGCGTGGAAAGAAAGCCTAAAATACAGATTTAGAAATTTATACATACCGGTGTTAATTCGGATGGCTTTGAGTTTATTATAAGGTCTTTTGCCACGGCTGCGAAGCGGTCCAATTATTTAAGTAGATGGGCAATAGGGACTGGTAGAGGTAAGAATTGACATCAGTTTGCAGAAAAAATATTAATGAGTTTAATATAATAATTACCTTAGTATTGACTTAGCTATCTAAGTCCAATTAATACCAATTAAATAACAACATATTTTAATTACCAGTATCTTACTTTATAGAGCCGATATAGCTTCATATTTGTATTTGTGGAAATAGTAGCTTATCAAAATTTATTTCTTATAATAATTATTATATTTGGCATGTTTTTGAAAAAAAATAAGAAATTCCCCACAAAGTATAGCATTTTTAATTATTTATAGTATTTAACCATGAAAAGAAATTTACTAAGTTTATTGTCTTTATTAATAGTTGTTACTGTTTATTCTCAAGTAGGAATAAACACTGTATCTCCTAAAGCTACCTTAGATATTAATGGAAACCCTTCAGTTGTATCAGAAATGGACGGTATTATTCCGCCTCGACTAACCGGTAATGAATTAAATAACAAAACATATACAACAGACCAAGTGGGTGCTCTGGTGTATATAACAGCTCCCCGAACTGACCCAGATAATAGTCAAACTGGTTTAGTGACTGACACTGGATATTATTTTTTTAATGGGACAAATTGGGAAACGGTAGGAGAAGTAGCAAATGGTGTATATGGAGATGTTAAACAAGGCTTTCAAGGAGTAGATCATAATGGTTGGGTAAAGTTAGATGGTAGAAATATAAGTAGTTTAACTGCCACACAACAAGCTCAAGCAACTGCGTTAGGTTTTACTGGTACGTTGCCTAATGCTACCAATAGCTATTTGTCTCAAAATGGTACAGCATTAGGTAGTATTAGTAGCAGTAATCAAAAAACAATAGCGCAAGAACAATTACCTGATATTACTCCTACGGTATCAGTAAATGCCGCTAGTGCAGGCACACCTACTGGAAGTGTAAATGTAAACTCTACAAGATCTACTATGAGTAGTAATGGAACCCATACTCATAGCCTTAATATGGTTGAAAAAGACGATGGTAACTTTTCAAATGGTGATGGACAATATCCTACTGGTGATAATGAAAAATATGCTGGTGATGATCATTATGTTAGTACCCAATCTAGCGGAAACCATAGCCACACCATGAATACGCATGCACACTCAGCAAGTTTTTCAGGTAATACTATGAACGGCCATGGTCATACGGCTTCAGCTAGTAGTATTAATGGTGGCGTGACACAACAAACCTTAGATATAACCCCAAAAACGTTAAGTGTAAATACATTTATATATTTAGGGGGTTAACATTATTTAAAGTTCATTTACGAAGTGTTTAAAAGTGTGTTTCATTACAAGTTGATATTTTCTTCTAGAAAATTATGAAAGTTCACTAGGGTTTTTTAGAAAGCATCTTAAAATCGATGTTCAAACATACGGTTAAGATAGAGTTAGTTTAGAATATTTTTTAATAAAATATTTTGCCTACCTGCCCTTTATGTTTATATATACCAATACTTGTACATTATTTTTTCATAGCGCTGAGTCATTCGTAAATTCTTATACCTTAATGTTTTGTCAACTATTTTTAAGTAAACTCCATTAGACAATGTAACCGTTGTTGCAAATGTGTGACGTGCTAAGTGGAGCGTCAAATTCTTCGTAATATTACAGAGATTAGCAATTTCTTTCAAGTAAGCATTTGACTTTTGGTTATTTGATATAGGGTGCTCCTATTCATCATTTAACGCTTTTGGATGACCTTTATATTTGTCCAAGCTATCCAAAGCAGAGGAGGAGATGATATGGATGCTTTTCTTAATACTTTGGACTAAGAATGGGAACGTAATTCAATTAAGGGTCTGAAAATTAAGAACGTGTAGCAAGAAATAATTCGAAGGATATTGCACCCATATAGTCGACAAATCATGAAAATTTAGTCAAATGTAATAATTAGGTCAAAGTTATCGACAGGGTAAAATTAACTGGTTTTTTCCAAGACCTCCATCAATCTAAAATTGAAATATAGCTTTTCCTTACCAACTTTTTCTGAGGATAAAAAACCTGCATCTTCTAAATCATTTAAATAGTTTCCTACGGTTTTAGCAGTGCCCAAACTCGCATCTATTAAATGTTGTCTTTTGGTGTAGGGTAGCCTGAATAGTATTTCAATTAAATCCTTAGAATAAACCTTGGGTAAACTAACTTTTACTTCTTCAGCATAGGCTTGCATTAATTGATTTACTTGCTCTAACAACTTCAATCCCTTTTTTGCTGTAAAAGAGATCATTTCTAACATATATAGAACCCATTCTTCCCAAGCGCCTTTTTCGGTTACATTTTGTAATTTGGTATAGTAGTCCGCTTTATTTTTAATTATGAATTCACTCAAATAGATGGCTGGAATATTTAAGAGATTTTCAATCTTTAAATAGAGTAGGAGTATTATTCGTCCGGTTCGACCATTGCCATCTGTGAATGGGTGGATTGCTTCAAACTGATAATGTATTAGTGCCATTTTTATTACTGGATCAATAGTGTTTTCCTTTTCATTTATAAAGGTTTCAAAATTAGCTAACTTATCTCTTATAACAGATTCACCAGTAGGAGGCGTATAAATAGTTTCTCCTTGTAAATTTTTGAGTGCAGTACCTGGTGTTGTTCTAATGCTAGCTGTATTTTTCTTAATACTCTGGACGATCTCGACACATAGATTTGTGGTTATAAATGGTTTTTTGTCAATTGTATTTAATCCTTTCCATAAGGCTTCTTTATAGCTTATTACTTCTTTAATTGCTGTATTCTCAAATTTTTTATCTGCAACAGTGGCTTTATATAAATCATCATTTGTTGTGATGATATTTTCTATTTCTGAACTTGCTTTTGCTTCTTGTAAATGGATAGTGTCCAGGAACAAGTTGGATTGGGTAAATTAATGAGCATCCCATTAAGTTTTGCCAACGCTCTACTTGCTTCAATAGTTTTACGAAGTACTATTGTTGTTTCTAAATCTGCCTTGGGTGGTAGTACTGGCAAAGTATTATAAGGCTCATTTCTTTTAAATTCGGCCATCTGTAAGGAGTAAAAGTTACATTTGTTACACTTAACCCGTTCCATCCCATTTCCGCTTCATTGCTTTGTCTTGGATACAATCTCAATTTTTTTTTTTAATATCCGTAAAAATTGAAAGGTCGAAATTAAAATTTTAAAATAGAGTCCGTTGAGTTTTACTTGTTTTTATAATTTGCGTATCAATTTATATAGTGAATAGCTTCTCCATTAAAATTCAACATCCCAACTCACCATCACCTTCCCTTCACAAAGAAATAAAATTTAGTCTGAGACAGACTGCATAACCGGTCGCCTACTCCCTTTTATAAGTCCTTACTCAGTCTAAATTTAAGTAGGTGTTTCGGAAAGGTAACAGCGAAGGCGCTATAGGAAGTAAATGAAATGAGTTTAAAAAAATGAATTCTTTTTTAAAGAGATACTTTAAAACTGATTGTGTTACTTAACATGATTGGAAAGGAAAACGCTCTGGATATAATAAGTAAATGGTTTTTCTTGGCATTTTATCTGGTACCATTTGCTATCGAAATTAATGATGTTTTTAAGCCGTACCTTACAGAGAAAAAGGTTCCATTTTGGGGAGCGTAGCGGACAAAAATGAGAAGCAAGAGGATAACACGCTGCGCGATGTTATGTATTTGTTTTTAGCTTGTAAAACCTTGTTTTACAGTTTTTTACGTTTATTTTGTTTTTTTAGCAAAATTCAGGTTTACGACAAATTTCACAAAAAAGGCTGGTAGGCCCCATTCACAGTACAATCGATTGTCCTAATTTAAAAATTTTAGCTATGAGTTCACGATTTTCAAGAGTCAGTTTCCACACCGATACCGTCGAACGGTTCAAACAGTACGCCATAGAAAATGATGTCAATTATACCGAAACCCTAGAGGCAATGTTGGACTTTTTTGAGAAACATTCCATTGACCCCTTTGTGCCCTTTGACAATTCCATCCACAGTTTAAAGCTATTGATCGACAAACGTATGGATGCGGTTGTCGCCATATTGAGGCAAATAGAAAGGGAGCAGACAAAGCCAACCAAGGAGATGCTGGACAGGCTGTTCGAAAAACAAAGTGAGAGTAAACCTATGTATAGGGAAAAGAAAAGTTTTGGCAGAGATACCCAATGAACAGTCCGACGAAAGACTTTTCAAATCATATCCCGTTTTTAAACCAAGCCTCTGAACTCCAATAAAAATAAGAGAGCCACGCGTTGTATGTGCTTTCTTTGGACACTTAGTGGGTGCCTCGGCTTGACCCCACCCTACGGGTGTACAAGCACCCTCTTTTCGCAAAATAGTCTTTATAGAAGTACCTCGATGCCCGCCTTCTTGGCCTTGTACTGTATTTTTTCAAGCAATCCGTAATAGCCCCAGTTCCGAAGGACAAACGCTTTGCCTTTGGCGATGCCCTCTTTTTCTTTTTGTTCCAATAACAGAAGCGTGCCCGCCTGGTGGTGTACACAGAAATCAATCAGTTCCCTGCTATAGACGTGCATCCGGTACCTAACATAGTCGCGTTCCTTTCGTTCAAACTTTTTTACGGCTTTTAGCTTCCGTTTACGCCCCTTTCCGGGTCGTGTATATTTTGCCCCGGACTGTGCGCGCTTTCGGGCGGCCTGAATGGCAAGCCTTCGGTAGAGGAATTCCTCTTGGGTGCCAATGGTTTTTCTATTCCTGCCCACCTTTACCGTAATCGGGTACTCCAGGGAGAGGGAAGCCTCTGCAATTACTTCTGGTTTTACGTTGTTGTTTTCTTTCTCGATCCCAAAGACAGCCAACCAAAACACCTTTCCGTCTTTGAGTTGCAAGTGAGAAGTATAGATAGAGGTCTTACCTTCCACAGCTTGTTCCAATAGCTTCCTCTTGTCGGTAAAGTCTTTCCCCAGATAGGTTTTCAACGGGAGGCCAAAGAGCTTGAAACAAAATGCTTTTTTCTCAGCATTATATGAGATTTTGCTTACCCCCTCCATACTAAAAGGAAAGGGCATATCCCTTCGAAAATTTGTTAGGGAACGCTCGCCCTTCCAATAGGAATCCCGCTCTTTTTTAAAAGTCGAATGCAACACCATATTCAGACTGGATAGGATGTTGGTGGGCAGTTCCCCTTTAAAGCGATCCGATACCAAACGGTAGGTGGTGTTGATACGGGAACGGTTCAATGTTCCTAGGTCATCTTTCTTTTGATCGACCAGTTTGTATCGTACCCCCTCGGAGAGGTACAGAAACTCCTTGATCATTTCCTGTACATATAGGTGCGAGACAATAAGGTTCCCTGCCCTAAAACATCGGTTCTGCCACCGGTAAAGGGTGTCGAGTGCCTTTTTTCGTTCCTCTGGAGTGGGCAGGTCGATCAGCAGTTGTATTTTTCGGGTGAGTTTCATGGTCTCCATAATTAGGCGGATTGGAATTGCTGCGCATCTCTTTCCTTTAATAATTGGTAGGCGGCCATAAAGGATTGGTGTACCTCTTTTTGTGACAGTTTTAGCTCATTGGCGATGGCGGCAAAGGAGCGTTTGCCTTCCAGACGCAACCGCAGCACCTCGATCTGTTTCTTTGTCATCTCTCCCTGTACCTTTATTGATAGATTGTTTTTGCCGGAGGTTTCGAGCGTACACCCATTGTCCACTATTTTCTTGATCTCTTCAATGGTTTTCTTTACTTGGTTCGCGGTCTCGGTAATGCCCGTGCCCATCGCCTCCGCGATTGCTTTATATTGAAAACCGTGTTTCAGGCAAAGTTCCAAAAGGTGCCGTTTCTCGGTATCGAGTAGGGGAAGTATTTTTTTGACACGGTCAAACAGTTCCTGTTTACGTTCCTGCCGTTTCAGGTTCTCGGCATCGGCCAAGGGGTCGTATCCGGCCATATAGTCCTGATAGTTTTCATATCGATCCAAAGAGTTTACTGTCCTGTGGAAACGGTTTCTCGGGCGGGTATAGTAGGAGATACATTCGCGTTTCATCACAAAGCGCAGGAAATAATACATATGGTCGGCACTTTCTATCTTGTTACGGTGCATCCACAGTTTTAGGAAGGTGTCCTGCACGAGGGATTCAATGACAAAGCTATCCTTTAGCAGCTCCCATCCCACCCAGAAGATACGCCTTCGATAGGTGGCATAGATACGGGCAAGGGCAGCGGGACATCCCATTTTAAAGCGTTCATATTCTTGGTGTGGCATAACGAGCTATTATGTATTGCAAAGCTTCTTTAAAGAAGAACATGAGCTTTGAATACGAAAAAGAAGGACCTAAATACAGAAGGGCGCAGGTCTCAACTTATTGTACTAGAGGTACTGGTATACCGTGCAACAATAAGAGAGCCCACGCCCCGGGTCGTGAGCATCTTGCTTATCGTCTCGTTGCATAAAAATTACCAGTTTTCTAGTACGAGATTCAAAGCGATTGCTTCTAATAATTTAACTTAAGAAGTATCGCAAATGTAATAAACTAATACAAATATAATAAAACTTTTTGTTATGCGCACGAACGTACGCAATTATTCTTCAAGTATTCTATTTTTTTGTTATATGGCTGACATTAATAAACTCATTTCTGAATACATAACTAAAGAATGGTTAACACCTTGGCTTAATTCTAACAAATCCCAAAGAGCTTTTGCCGACCATCATAATATAGAAGAAAGTATTGTTAGAAAAATAAAGAGTACTGAAGAATACCGTATTCCTGTAGAAACACTTTATAAAATCTGTCAATCTAGAAATATTACACTTTCTGAATTTTTTAAATTGGTTAAGAAATGAATAATAAAAGAAAGTTTAAATAATTTAGTAAAAGTTAAATATGAACTTAAATAAACTTTCTTATTTTTTTATTTTATGTTCAATTTCCTGCACCCAAAAAAATAACTCCATAATTGAAAAGGAAAACCTTGAAGTCGGTGATACAACTGAACTTTTAGAATCAAATATTTTTATAAGAGATTCAACTGAGAATCAACAAGAATTATATGAAATTAATAATTCTTGGCAAAAGAATGAAAGACAACTAGAAATAAAAAAAAATATTGTTGATGATTATAACACTTCTTCACTTTATGAGACATCAAGTGACTCCCTTAAAATAAGTCATTTAAAAAAATTATTTTTCTCTTCGTTAAAAAAAGATAAAGACTCTTCTCTGATTTATAATAAGAAAATTTTTGAAATTGGGGAGAAAAACCACAATTTGTATGCAATACATATTGCGAACTATACCAAAGCAATTTACTTCTCAAGTTTCAACCAAAGTGATAGTTCTTTGAAATACTATAAAAAAGCGTTGGTTGCTGCTAATTACATAAATAACAAAAACCTACGAGCTTCTACACATTATCAATTAGGAATAACTTACACTGATTTAAATCAATTTGATGAAGCTATAAAACACATAAAAAAAACAAGAGCCTTAAATTTTAATTTAAAAAATTCCATAGGAGAGGCTAATGCTTACAATGTTTTAGGAGGGGTTTATTATAAAAAAGGAGAATTAAATAAAGCAATTCACTATTGTATTAAAGCTGACTCAATTTTATCTAAGGCAGAGGATAGTCCAGCTGTTGCAGCTATCTTGTATAATATTGGTGGAGTATTTTTAGAAATAAATGATTTTGAAAAAGCGGAAAGCTATTTTTCACGATCGTTAGAGCAAAGTATAAAAACTTCTCATGAAAACAATCAAATGATAGCTCTTTTAGGGTTAGGAGGAGTATTTCTTTTACAACGTAAATATGAAGAAGCTGAAATAAATTTAAAAAAAGCTCAAGAGTATTTTGAAAAATCAAAAAATATGCTGAGAGATGCAGAAGCTTCTTATTTATTGGGACAAGTTTACTCCGAGACTAATAATCACTCAAAAGCACTTGATTTACTATTAAAATCTCTGAAAATTAATGAACAGATTGAAGATTCAAACGGTATTATTAAAACAAATTATATAATTGGAGAGCTATATTTAAACGAAAATGAATATTCGAAAAGTCTTCCATTTTTTTTGGAGGCAGAAAAATTATCGAAAAAGTCAAACGACATTCAAGCTTTATCCACTGCAACTTTAAAATTGGCAAAAATAAATAGTTTGATGAAGAAATATGAGGAAGCGTCTTATTATTATCAACAATACATTCCTCTAAAAGACAAAGTATTGGAAATTCAAAATAGAAAACAGATTAATGAGTTAGAACAAAAATATCAAAGCAAAAAGAAAGAGCAAGAAATTGAAATGCTATCTATTAATAATAGTCTTTTAGAAGAAAAGAAAAGAAATCAAAGAAATCTATTTATTGGTACATTTATAGTTCTATTATTAGTAGGCGTTTTTCTTTATTATGGGTATCAAAATATAATTAAAACAGCACAAAAGCTCAAAGAAATCGATGAGCTAAAATCTAGATTTTTTGCTAATATTTCTCACGAATTCCGCTCTCCTTTAACCCTGATAAAAAGTCCATTACAAATTTTGAATTCAAAGCATTTATCTAATGAAGATCAAAAACATTTAAAACTAATTGATCAAAATACCAATCGCCTATTAGACCTAGTCAATCAATTATTAGAGCTTTCTAAATTAGAATCAAATAACATAAAGCTATTATTAAAGAAAGAAAATATTCAAGAGTTTCTACAAACACTATTAGAACCTTATGCTTATCAAGCCGAAAAAAGGAAAATAGTGTTCAAAAAAAGAATAGATATTCAAATAGCACAAAATTGGTTTGATAAGGATGTTATAGAAAAAATTATAAGTAACCTACTTTCAAATGCTTTAAAATATACACCTAAAGATCATACAATAAATTTTGAGGCAATAGTAGAAAATAAAATACTTATTTTAAATATTTCTAATTTTGGGGTAAAATTGAATCCAAATGAGTTAGAAAAAATATTTGAACGTTATTACCAAAAAAATGAATCTTTTGATGGCGTGGGAATAGGTTTGGCATTAGTAAAAGAGCTTGTAACTTTATACAAAGGAACTATTTCTATTACTAATGAAGAAGAAACACTTTCTTTTTTAGTGCGACTTCCTTTAGATAAAGAAAAACTTAAAGATGTAAGTGTTTTTTTAGATGATGAGGTAGAAGAAAATAAAAAATTCCTTATAAGTTCGAATGAAAATAAACAAAATGCCCCTGTTATTTTAGTCGCGGATGATAATAAGGATATAAGAGCAGTATTAAAGTCAATTTTCTTAGAATCTTACGAAGTTATAGAAGCCAAAAATGGAAAAGAGGCTTTAAAAATAGCTCAAAAAAAAGTCCCGGATATTATTATAAGTGATGTAATGATGCCTAAATTAGATGGATATAGCCTAACCAAAAAGCTAAAAGAAAGTAAGATAACCTCATTCATTCCAATTATTTTGTTAACAGCGAAAACCGGAGATGAATCCTATTTGGAAGGAGTCAATAGTCAAGCAGATGCTTACTTAACCAAACCTTTTAATCATGAAATTTTAAAAAAGAAAGTTTCAAACCTTTTAAATACCAGAGAAAACCTTCGTAACCATTATAGAAAAGAGTTAGTATTAAACCCAAAAGGAATAGTTTTAAATTCTACCGAGAAAAAATTTATAATACATTTACAAAAAGTTTTGGACGAACAGTTATTTAACCCAAACTTCTCTACTCAAAAATTTGCGACTGAAATGGGCATGAGTCGTATGCAACTACATAGAAAATTAAAATCACTGTCAGGGTTTTCTACAATTGAATTTTTAAAAAAAGAACGTTTAAAAAAGGCGAAAAATATTTTAAAAGTGGAAAAGAATATAGCTGAGGTAGCTTATATTTTGGGGTTTAATACTCCTGATTACTTTTCAAAACTATTTAAGGAAGAGTTTGGACTAACACCAACAGAATATGTAAAAAAAAGTAGCTGATTAATTCACATGTTACATTTATATGGATAGTTGTTACAATTTTTTGGGTCTTATAGTTAGGTCTGTCTTAACATTGTAAGAATAAAATTTTAACCTCAATTAATTATAACAATTATGAAAAAAATTAATCATATTTTAGTTAAACTTACTTATTTACTTATTTTCACTCCCTTTTTTTTATGGGCTCAAGCTGATATTGACTGGCAAATTTCACTAGGCGGATCAGGAGATGATACTTCTTATTCGATAGAAAAAACCGCAGATAATGGATACATTGTTGCAGGACGTTCAGACTCTACAGATGGTGACGTATCCGAAAATCAGGGGCAATTTGACTATTGGGTGGTAAAACTAAATGAATTAGGTGGATTAGAATGGGAAAAATCCTATGGAGGTACTCAAATCGAAAGTGTTAACGAAATAATTCAAACCTTAGATGGAGGCTATATAATGGCGGGTTTATCACTTTCAAATGATGGTGATGTTACAACCAATAACGGTGTTTTCGACTATTGGATTGTTAAAATAGATTCTTCTGGAACTATAGAATGGGAGAAATCATATGGAGGATCTGGACTTGATATCGCTGCAAGTATAGATCAGACTGAAGATGGAGGATACATTATTGCTGGTCAATCCGGTTCTAACGATGGTGATGTTTCCGAAAACAAAGGAGGTAATGACTATTGGATTGTTAAAATTGATTCTTCTGGAACTATAGAATGGGAGAAATCGTATGGAGGTTCAAACGGTGATAGTCCTACCAAGATTAAACAAACAAGCGATGGAGGGTATATTGTTACTGGATCATCTGCATCAAACGATGGAGATGTTACGGGGAACAATGGTGATTTTGATATTTGGTTAATAAAAATTGATGATGTAGGTGAGCTTGAATGGGAAAAATCTTTTGGAGGTACAAATGCAGATAGTAGTCAAGATTTACAGCTAACATCTGATGGAGGTTTTATTGTATCTGGTTATTTTCAAGTTATAGCTCCAGATGATTGGAATTATTTAGTTTTAAAAATTGATAGTAATGGAGAGATGATATGGGAAAAGTCACTTGGAGGGACTAGTACAGAAAATGCTTTTGGTATAGCACCTATGGGAAATGACGGCTGGATTGTTTCTGGTCATTCTAACTCAACTGATGGTGATGTTTCTGAAAATTTTGGAGGATATGATTATTGGCTAGTAAAATTAGATGAAAATGGTGAGATAGATTGGGAACAAAATTTTGGAGGTTCAGGAGATGAACAGACATATGATATAATAGAGGCAAATGATGGTGGCTTTGTTATAACAGGCCAGAGTACCTCTAATGATATAGACCTTACAAATAACAATGGAGGGATTGATATTTGGGTTTTGAAAATAATCCCGGAAGATCTAGGGTTATCTGATTTTGATAGTCAAATATCTTTATACCCTAATCCTGTTTCCAGCACACTTCACATTAATGCTAACAATAATCTAATCTCTAAAATTGGAATTTATGATGCTTTAGGGAAACTAGTTATGACTCCAACTTTTAGTGATCAAATTATTAACGTATCTCAATTAAAAACTGGAATATATTTTTTGAAAATAATAACTAGCCAAGGAAAAGCAATGACCAAAAAAATCGTAAAAATTAAATGAGAGTAGAGTTTAGTTAATAGTTAATACCTAAAGAGCTGTCTACAATAGACAGCTCTTTTCTATATTATTAAATGGAATTCAAAATAAAGGTGTATTTGTAGGTTTCTTTTTTTATGATTCTGTGAAATTCGGCAAATAATTATTAGAAATTGATAACGCTATCTAAAGCATCGTCTGTATCCTTATGGATGAAGTTTGATTGGTAATTTATTGTGGTAGTTATCGAGGAATGTCTGTATAGTTTTTGTAGCATATTAATTGGGATTTTATCTTCAGAAATAGTTCCAAAGGTATGCCGGGCTATATGCATGGTAATCTTTTTCTGCACTTCAGCTTTACTAGCTACCTGTTTTAGATATTTGTTGAATTTTTTGTTGGCTGTTTTTGATTTGGTAAAAATATCCTTTGGGTCACTTAAATTGGCTTTTTTCAATTCCGGAAAAACAAAATCAGTATTTGACTGTTTATCGTCTAAGTAGTGTTTTAAAATAGGAACTATTTTATCTGGTATCTTGAGGGAGAGTAGTTTAGCATTTTTACTCATACGGTAGTGAAGCCTACCATCATAAATATCATCCCAGCGAACCTTCAAAACATCTGATACTCGAATTCCCGCAAAATAAAAACTGAAAAGCCAGACATTTCGAGCATGTGTTTCATTTTCAGTTAAGCCTGTAACAGATTCAATTTTTTTCACCTCTTCTTTAGTAAGTCCTGCCTTTTCACTTTCAGGAAAGCGAATTCTTATTTTAGTAGCCCCAAAAGGGTATAGCTTTTTATCAACCACACCCATTTTAATAGCCCTATTATAAATAGTCCTGATTACAACTAAATTATTGACAATAGACCTTTCTGAAAGATTGTGTTTTTTGCGTAGGTACGTTTGGAATCTTTTTAAAAACGTTTCGTTTATCTCCGGGAAAGTTAATTGCTTTGATTTGGTGAATTTTAAAACGTGTTTTACACGCGCTTTATCTGCGGAGAGCCTCGACAGTTTATTGTTCAGTTCTAACTCATGAAGGAAGTCATTTGCTACTTCAAAAAAGCTAGTAGATTCAGGAGAGGAATAAAGTTGCTTTTTTATTTGATTAGCTGATATGTCTTTCTGTTGTGATTGTAAATCAATTAGCATTTTATTAGCCTCAGAAAGTTTGGTCGAAAGTAAAAGATTTAACCTATCTGAATTGGGATGTGACTTTCTAACCCGGATATTCTTTCCATCCCAATATTTTAGATCAATATAATGACCAATATAATGATACGTAGAATGACGATTCTTGGTAATACGAATTGCCAATGGATAAAGTCCTTCCTTATTCGGTTTTTTTCTTACAACTATTTTAGCATTTGAAGTCATACCTTTGAGTAGTATAGTATAAAGATAATCTTTTTTGGTACAACATAGGTACAACAAATTATGATTTTAATCGATATTATTTAAAATCATAAAAAATTAAAAGACTGTTAATTAATTGATTATGAGTATTGTTAGTGAAATTTGTTAAAAAATGAACTGGATTCAAAATCCAGTGTCTAACGACGTGCGGGTTCGATTCCCGCCCAAGGTACAAAGCTTCAACAGAGATGTTGGAGCTTTATTTTTTTACAAACCTTTCCACACTCGTTCCGTTTTCCGAAGTAATCTCCACAAAATACAATCCGTTGGAAAGTGCCGAAATATCTAGTTGACTGGTGTTTTCTTTCTCTGAAAGGATTAATTGTCCGTTTATGGAATAAACATTCAGCTTTTCAATAGTATTTTTTTCTGAAGTGATAAAAAGTGTTTCTGAAACTGGGTTGGGGTATGTTTTAAAAGTAACCGCCTCATTTTCTGAAATGGAAAGTTCTATATTTCTATAGGTAAGGTCAAACCCTGGTGCAAATGATAAAATCAATTCTTGCTCATCGGGACTATTCGGAACAGTACTTATTGTATATTCAAACCCTCCGTTGGGACTAAAGAAACCAAAATAACCTTGCTCAAAATCTGTATGAGATTGATAATCACAGTTTAATAGGGACTGCACAAAATTTTCTGGTGTCAAAGTTTCAGCTGTAGCGTCATATATAAAGTTACCATTGTATCCATTGCAGGCACCATTTCCGAAAAAATCTAAGCTTTCTTCAATTATTAAATTGGGAGAAATAGCTGGATCAATTTCAGAAACTAAAATATAATCGCCGAGGTCATATTCATAACTATATAAAAACCACGTTTGGTATAAATCTGGGTCTGGTTCTTGGCTTATGGATGTGAAACCCATTAAAAATGTTGCTAAAAGTAATAGTGTTTTCATAATAGTTGGTTGTCAGTTGGTTACTAAGTTATAAAATTTTGCTGACTTTTCCTACCTTTGAAAAATCTTAAACCCTTCCTCAATGACCGATTTTTGGCTTTTTTTTAAATTAGGATTAGAACATGTACTCGACTGGCAAGCTTACGACCATGTGCTTTTTATTATAGTGCTTTGTGCTGCTTACAACTTTAACGCGTGGCGAAAATTACTCATTTTAGTAACCCTTTTTACCGTAGGGCATACCATCTCGCTTCTATTGGCTAACTATGGTGTAGTAAGTGTTTCTAGTAGTTGGATTGAGTGTTTAATCCCTATTACCATTTTGGTCACAGCTTTGTTTAATTTGTTTACGGCCGGAAAGGAAAAACGTGCTGAAAAGTTAGGGGTGTTATATGTTGCCACTGTCTTTTTTGGATTGATTCATGGCTTTGGTTTTGCCGGTTATTTTAAGATGATAAGCGGAGATAATGATATTTTGCACTTATTAGAATTTGCCCTCGGTATTGAAGCTGCACAGTTAATTGTAGTAATTTTAGTGCTTATTTTAGCCTTTTTGGTACAAACTATCTTCCGCTTTAATAAACGGGATTGGGTGTTGGTAATTTCGTCGATAGTAATAGGTTTGGTTATCCCGATGCTTATTGACAATTGTTTTCCTATTTTTTTCTGAAATATCTTGGAGTTAAACCATTTTAGTTTCAGTAAATAATTATACTTTTATTACTTTAAAGCTTTTGCAAATGCTTAACACTGTATATTTTGCAATCGTGTAACTTCCTACTAATTTCGCTACTTATTCAATGAATATCAGTAAACAACGACAGTACGACAACGCCTATTTACGTATGGCGCAAGAATGGAGCAAACTTTCCTATTGCAAACGCAAACAAGTTGGCGCGCTTATTGTTAAAGATAAAATGATTATTAGCGACGGATATAATGGTACTCCCAGTGGCTTCGAAAATTTTTGTGAAGATGAAGAAGGCTATACCAAATGGTATGTGCTCCATGCCGAGGCAAATGCCATATTAAAAGTAGCTTCGTCAACACAATCCTGCAACGGTGCCACGTTATATATTACTCTGTCACCTTGCAAAGAATGTAGTAAGTTAATTCACCAAGCAGGAATAACCCGTTTGGTGTACCATAAGGGCTATAAAGACAATAGCGGTATAAAATTTTTAGAAAAAGCAGGCGTTACCATAACGCATATTGAAAATTTAGAATAGAAAATGGGCTACCATAAAAAATACTTACCATTAATTATTGGTACGGCATTGGCCGCTGGTGTTTTTGTGGGATCAAAACTCAATTTTAACGACACTACCGAAAAGATTTTTGCCACTAACAGCAAAAAAGATAAACTTAATCGCCTTATCGATTACATAGACTACGAATATGTAGATCGAGTGAATACCGATAGTATTGTAGATGTTACCGTTAACGGTATTTTGGAAAACCTCGATCCACATTCTGTTTATATTCCTAGTGATGAATATGAAGAAAATGCCGATGATATGCGTGGCAATTTTGTAGGCATTGGCGTTAGTTATTACATCTATAAAGATACAATTGCTGTAATTCGCTCCATAAAAGGAGGGCCAGCAGAACGAGCCGGAATTAAAGGTGGTGATCGTATTTTGTATGCAGATGAAAGAAAAATTTTTGGAGACAGCATAAACCGCGATAGCGTGATATCGTATCTTAAAGGTGAAAAAAACTCTAAGATAAAGCTGAAAGTCTACCGAAAAAACAAAAATGAGTTCCTAGATTTTAAATTCAGAAGAAAAGAAGTGCCTTTAGTGAGCGTAGATGCTTCATATAAGCTCAATGATGATGTAGGTTATATAAAATTGAATCGATTCTCTGAAACCACCTACAATGAATTTAAAGATGCGTTAGATGATTTAATCGACGAGGATATAGAAAGTTTGGTTCTAGACCTTCGCAATAATCCTGGTGGGTATATTTCAACTGCTGAACGTGTGATAGATGAATTTCTGGAAGATGATAAATTAGTATTGATCACTAAAAACAAGAGTGGTGACATCAATAAAGATTATGCCACGAGACGTGGTGATTTTGAGGATGGAAAAGTTTATGTGCTTATTAATGAAAACTCAGCATCGGCTAGCGAAATTGTAGCCGGCGCACTTCAAGATAACGATAAAGGCGTGATTATTGGGCGACGTTCCTTCGGGAAAGGGTTGGTGCAACGTGAAATGTCTTTAGGAGATGGTAGCGCTGTACGATTAACAATTGCCAGATATTACACCCCCACCGGTCGTTCCATTCAAAGACCGTATGGTAATGGCAACGATGCTTATTACAGTGATTACGAAAAACGTTATAAAAATGGCGAATTGGAACATAAAGAAGATATTGAAGTGGTAGATTCTTTAAAATTTGTGACACCAAAAGGAAAAATCGTCTATGGCGGTGGAGGCATAATCCCTGATATTTTTGTGCCAAAAGATACTAGTGTGGGTAGCGAAACCATTAATTATGTTTCGCGGAGTGGTTTTATGAGTTATTTTATTTTTGAATATTTAGAACAAAACCGAAAGCAATTCAGCGGAATGAACTTCAAGGATTTTGTTGAAAATTATACCGTCAATGAGTCGCTGTCAAAAGAATTTATTGAGTATGCTCGTTTTAACGAGGCCCAAATAAATTTAACGGGCTACGAAGCGAGGTTGAAAAAAGCTCTAAAAGCCAATATAGCTCAACAACTTTATGGCCCCAATGCTCATGAATTAATTTTAAACCAAGGAGACCTTATGCTTACCAAAGTATTGGAGCTAGAGGCGAAAGAAAAAGAAGAGCAATAGTTTTCTCAACACAAGAGAAATTACCACCTGCTAATTAAGATCTTCTTCTTTTACTTTTCTTCTGGATTATTTGCGAAATCTGTAAAATTACCAACAGTAAAATAGCACAAGCACCGGCCAATACACTAATTACGGCCACCATGCTATCACCTTCAAAAAGATGATCAAAATCTAATTTTGTAGCATTAAAAATTATTAAACCTACGGCTAAAGCTATGAGTATGTATGTGAATATTTTCATACTACAAAATTAACTAAATAATTCTTGAATATTCGATGTAAACAGTTTTACTGAAATAGCAAGTAAGATTACCCCAAATATCTTTTCAATAATACCAATTCCATTCTTACCTAGAAATCTCTGAAGAGAGGAAGAGGTTTTTAAAACAATAAAAACAACAATTATGTTGATTAATATAGCAACAATAATGTTTTCCAATTCAAATTCTGCTCGTAATGAAAGTAATGTAGTTAAACTTCCAGGCCCTGCAACGATGGGAAAAGCAATAGGAAAAACAGTTGCCATGCTTAAATCGTTGTCTTGTTGTTTAAACAAAGTAATGCCCAAGACCATTTCCAAAGCAATAAAGAAAAGTACCAATGCTCCGGCTACGGCAAATTCGTTCACGTTAATGCCAATGAGGTTTAAAATACGCTCTCCAATAAATAAGAAAACGATTAAAACAATAGCCGAAATAATAGAGGCACGACCACTTTTTATTTCTTTAGATTTTTCCCGTAACGAAATAATAACAGGGATACTTCCTATAATATCGATAACAGCAAACAATACCATAGTTGCCGTTATTATTTGTTTGAAACTGAATTCCATATCCTAAAATTTAAGCCGGCAAAAGTAATTAATATTGGAAGTTTTTAAACTATATAATGGTGTTAAATTTTTAGTAAATTTTTTTCACTAAAAACATAGAAAACCAAGTACCTTTGCCATATGTTTCAATTAGGAAAAGCGATTATTTCAGAGGATATTATTGAGAAAGAATTTGTGTGCAATCTCAGTGCGTGCAAAGGGGCTTGTTGCATTGAAGGAGAGGCTGGTGCACCTGTGACAGAAGAGGAGACTAAGATATTAAAGGAAATCTATCCAAAAGTAAAGCCTTTTTTACGCCCAGAAGGTATTCAGGCCATCGAAGCTCAAGGCACGTTTATAAAAAGCCCGCAAGCTGATCTGGAAACCCCATTGGTAAACGGAAAAGAATGTGCCTATGTAACTTTTACCGAAAACGGTACAGCTAGTTGTGGTATAGAAGATGCCTATAATGCTGGCGAGGTTGACTTCAGAAAACCAATTTCTTGCCATTTGTATCCCGTCCGTATTCAGGATTATAGTGAATTTTCAGCCATAAATTATCATAGGTGGCCTATATGTGATGATGCGTGTACTTTGGGGAAAGAACTACAAGTTCCTATCTATAAGTTTGTAAAAGACGCTTTAATACGTAAATATGGCGAAGATTGGTATGCCGAATTAGAAAAAGTGGCAGCTAACTACTAAAAACACTGTATTTCTATAGAATTCTTTCATTTTTAATAAAATCCCTTTTTTAAGCAAGTGTAACATTAGTGATACCTATTGTTACATAACTAACAGTGCTTTAAAATTAGTGCATCTATATTTGAAATGCAAGGGGGGTAAACACCCTTATTTTTTCTTTTTATAGGTGAATACCCTTGATATTTAGTATATTAGTATTTTAGATATACTACTAACTAACTTAAAATTTACAAAAAAATGAAAAAAGTACTATTAGCAATATGTGCATTAGCAATATGCTACAGTTGTAAAGACAATCCCGTTTCAAAAAAGATTAAAGAAACCCGTGATAATGTTTCAAATACTACAAAAGCAGTAAAAGAAATGAATAAAATGGGGGACGACATCAAAGAGCTTCAAAAAATGGAACCTCTTACCAATGAAGAGTTTAAAGAATGGTTGCCTGATGAGGTAGATGGAATGAAACGTATTGCATATAAGGCAGGACAAGCTTCTTACATGAAAATTGCTTCTATTGAAGCTACGTATGCTAATGAAGACAAATCTAAAAAGTTTAAATTTCAGGTAATCGATGGTGCGGGACAAATGGGCGCTTCTGCCACTGCCGGAATGCGTATGATGCTATCACAAGATTTTGAAGAGGAAGACGAGTACAAAACCCGTAGAACTGTAAAAAAGAATGGTAATAAAGCCATCGAAGAATACAAGAAAAACAATAACAACAGTGAAATCCAATTAATGGAAGATGGCCGTTTTTATATAAAAGCCAACGGTACCAATATGGATATTGATGAAACCTGGGATGCTATTGATGAATTAGATCTTGATGATTTAGTGTAATTAATCAACTTCTTTATTTTTAAAAACCGAAAGCAAATACTTCCGGTTTTTTTCATGGGTTAATTCAATAGCTGTTGAAATGTTAAAATTTGTAATCGCAAATTGCTAAAATGTTAAATTAAAAATAGTTATTAAAACTTTGTGTAGACTATTGTAAATTGGTTGTTCACCGCTGTTTTAAAGCTTCAAAACTTGATGTTAGTTACAGGACAGCAAAACTGCATAAAAACCTGTTTGTCAGTTTTATATATTATTTATTTAGTTAACCCTGCTTAGGCCCAGTAAATACGTTGTGTTGAAAACTTTGTTAAAAACCCAAACAGTATTTTACGGTAATTCCCTTTAATTTTTTCCATATTTGTTAGTCCCAAGTGGCACCGAATTTTAACAAATATAAAAACGAAGGACAATGAGCGCAGTAGAACCGATTTTGCAAGAAAACAAAGATAGATTTGTAATTTTTCCAATTCAGCACCACGACATTTGGGATTGGTATAAAAAAAGTGAAGCGAGTTTTTGGACTGCGGAAGAAATAGATTTACATCAAGATCTTAGTGATTGGAATGACAAACTAAATAAGGATGAGAAATATTTTATAAAACATATTCTTGCGTTTTTTGCTGCTTCAGATGGTATTGTAAATGAAAATCTTGCTGAAAACTTTGTAAGTGAAGTACAGTACTCCGAAGCGAAATTCTTTTATGGTTTCCAAATTATGATGGAAAACATTCACAGTGAAACTTATTCATTGTTAATTGATACCTACGTGAAAAATGAAGAAGAGAAAGATAAGCTTTTCAATGCGATAGAGAACTTCCCAGCTATTAAAAAGAAGGCAGATTGGGCCTTAAAATGGATCGAATCCGATTCATTTGCAGAGCGTCTTATCGCTTTTGCTGCGGTTGAAGGTATTTTCTTTTCAGGGTCATTCTGCTCATTATTCTGGTTGAAAAAACGCGGTTTAATGCCTGGTTTGACCTTCTCTAACGAGTTAATTTCTCGTGACGAAGGTGTGCACTGTGACTTTGCCGTTCACCTTCACAATCACCATTTAGTAAATAAAGTACCAAAAGAACGCATTCGAGAAATACTTGTTGATGCGCTTAATATAGAACGTGAATTTATTACCGAATCTCTTCCCGCAAGTCTTATTGGGATGAATTCAAAACTAATGACGCAATACCTAGAATTCGTAACAGACCGTTTATTGGTTGAACTCGAGTGCGAAAAAGAATATAACGCCACCAATCCATTCGACTTTATGGATATGATATCCCTACAAGGAAAGACGAACTTCTTCGAAAAACGTGTTTCTGAATACCAAAAAGCAGGTGTTACCAATAAAGATAAAGAATCTAACAAAATCAGCTTCGACGCAGATTTTTAAAAAATAAAAGTTTCCGCTTTCTCCCCAAGGGGCGGGCTTTTTTGTAATTAACTGATAATGTGCAAGGTAATACTGCGCAGAAGGATAATAGTCAACTATATCACTAACCTCAAATTAAAAAAAGTATGGATGTAATTAAAAGAGACGGCCGCAAAGAACCCATCATGTTCGATAAAATTACCGCCCGCGTACGTAAGTTATGCTACGGTTTAAATGAATTGGTAGATCCAGTAAAAGTTGCCATGCGCGTAATTGAAGGGTTATACGATGGTGTAACAACGAGTGAATTGGACAATTTAGCTGCTGAAATTGCGGCAACAATGACTACTTCGCACCCGGATTATGCAAGACTGGCTGCGCGAATATCTGTCTCTAACTTACATAAAAATACAAAGAAGACTTTTTCTGAAGTAATGACCGATCTGTACGAATATGTAAATCCTCGTACAGGAAAAGCGGCACCATTACTTAGTGATGAGGTACACAAAGTAATCATGGATAATGCAGAAGAATTAGACTCTACCATTATCTATAACCGCGATTTTGGCTATGATTATTTCGGCTTTAAAACATTAGAACGTTCGTATTTATTGAAGTTAAACGGTCAGATTGTAGAGCGCCCACAGCATATGTTAATGCGTGTTTCTATTGGGATTCATTTAGATGATTTAGCTTCGGCTAAAGAAACGTACGAGCTCATGTCTAAGAAGTTCTTTACACACGCAACACCAACCTTATTTAACAGTGGTACTCCAAAGCCACAAATGTCTTCTTGTTTCTTGTTGACTATGCAAGACGATAGTATTGATGGTATTTACGATACGTTAAAGCAAACGGCAAAAATTTCACAATCTGCCGGTGGTATTGGGTTGTCAATCCATAATGTGAGAGCGACTGGTTCATACATTGCAGGAACCAACGGAACTTCAAACGGGATTGTGCCTATGTTGCGTGTATATAATGATACCGCTCGCTATGTAGATCAAGGAGGAGGAAAGCGTAAAGGTTCTTTTGCAATTTACGTAGAGCCTTGGCATGCAGATATTTTCGATTTCCTTGATTTGAAAAAGAACCACGGGAAAGAAGAAATGCGCGCTCGCGATTTATTTTACGCGATGTGGATACCAGATTTATTTATGAAACGTGTTCAAGAAGATGCCGAGTGGACTTTAATGTGTCCTAACGAATGCCCAGGGTTATTTGATTGTCACGGAGAAGAATTTGAAGCATTATATGCGAAATATGAAGCTGAAAATAAAGGCCGTAAAACCATTAAAGCTCGCGAACTGTGGGAGAAAATAACAGAATCTCAGATTGAAACGGGAACACCTTATATGCTGTATAAAGATGCAGCTAACCGAAAAAGCAATCAGCAGAACCTTGGGACAATCCGTAGCTCTAACCTTTGTACCGAAATTATGGAGTATACTTCGCCGGATGAGGTTGCTGTTTGTAATTTAGCATCCATTGCCTTACCAATGTTTGTGAAAAAAGGAGAATTCGATCATAAAGAACTTTTCCGTGTAACAAAACGAGTAACAAAAAACTTAAACCGAGTAATTGATAGAAACTATTACCCAGTAAAAGAAGCCGAAAACTCTAATTTCCGTCACCGTCCGGTTGGTTTAGGTATTCAAGGATTGGCAGATGCATTTATTATGCTACGTATGCCATTTACTAGTGACGAGGCTAAAAAACTAAACCAAGAGATTTTTGAAACACTTTATTATGCGGCGCTAACAGCTTCTATGGAAGAAGCTAAAGAAGATGGCCCTTACCAAAGTTATGAAGGGTCTCCTATTTCCGAAGGGAAGTTTCAGCATAACCTTTGGGGGATTAAAGATGAAGAGTTAAGCGGCCGTTGGGATTGGGGAAAACTACGTAAGCAAGTTAAAAAGAACGGCGTTCGTAACTCTTTATTAGTTGCGCCTATGCCAACTGCTTCAACCTCTCAAATTCTTGGAAATAATGAAGCTTTTGAGCCATATACGTCAAATATCTATACGCGTCGAGTGCTTTCTGGTGAATTTATCGTGGTAAACAAACATTTATTGGAAGATTTGGTTGAATTAGGACTGTGGAACGATGATGTAAAAGAAGAAATTATGCGTGCTAATGGTTCAGTTCAGGGAGTGGATATTATTCCTCAAGACTTAAAAGAACTATATAAAACCGTTTGGGAGCTGAGTATGAAAGATATTATCGATATGTCGCGCCACAGAGGGTATTTTATCGATCAGTCACAGTCGCTTAACTTGTTTATGGAAAATGCAAACTATGCAAAACTGACTTCGATGCATTTCTACGCATGGAAAAACGGACTTAAAACAGGAATGTACTACTTACGAACCAAGAGTGCGGTAGATGCCATTAAATTTACTTTGAAAAAAGAAGTTAAAAAAGAACCTGTAAAAGAAACAGCTGAAGTAGCCGAAACAGAAGTGGAAGCAACGTCGGCAGTTACCAATAAGCCACTATCACCGCAAGAATTACGTGAAATGCTAGCCAAATCACGTACAGCAGAAGAAGATGACGATTGCTTGATGTGTGGATCTTAATTTTTGTGTTAATTATAGAAAGAAGGAGAGCTCTTTTGCTCTCCTTTTTTTATTAGGTCACTTCGCGTACTTTTTCATACACCAAGCTACTTTCCCAGCCGCGATACAATAAATAATCAGCCAGTTTTTTTCTCTTTTTCTGAAGATTAGTTTCTCGCTCTAATTGTTTTATTCGTTTGTCTGCAAGTTCGTGAAAAGTAGTATAATAATCTTTTTCAGGAATTTCCTGAAGGGCCTTTTTTATGTTGTAGGCTGAAACATCTCGAAATTTCAACTCACGAACAATCCGGTGTTTACCCCACTTTTTAGTTTTGAATTTCCCTCTTGCAAATGCTTGGGAAAAACGAGTTTCATTTAAAAAATTATATTGCAATAAATGATGAATTATATGGTCAATGGCATCAGGAATCATGCGCATGTCCTTTAGCTTTTGCTCTACTTCTTTATGGCAACGCTCCTGGTAGGCGCAGTAATTCTCTAGCTTTGCCCGAGCTTCATCTACTGTATATGTTTTTGTAGTATTCACAAGTGAAAAATAAGGATAGTTTTTCAGAAAAAAGGAATAAGTGTTGATTTAAAAATTAAGGCAAAAAAAAACCCTCTCAAATTGAAAGGGTTTTTTAATTGGATTTATTTAATCATTTCTCCGTCTTTATCGTAAAAATGATATTCCAGATACGTGTAAGCATCTCTTGGTTGAATTTTCACCCATTTTTTGTGCTCCATAAACCATTTGGTTCGCACAGATGGAAAGCCTTTTATTAAGAAGGCTGCTATAAAAGGATGTGTGTTTAAAGTCATCTTTTTATGGTTCTTGTTGAAGAGTTTTTTAAGGTCTTCGGTAATTTTATTTACTACTACTATGGGAGCTTCAATCTCACCATTTTCACCGCCTGGAGCTTCTTCAGCTGTTTTAATGTTCATCTCTGGACGAACACGTTGGCGGGTAATTTGGATCAATCCAAATTTACTTGGGGGTAGTATTTTATGCTTTGCTCTATCTGTTTTCATTTCATCACGAAGATGATTGTAGAGCTTTTTACGATTGTTGGCATTTCCCATATCAATGAAATCTACCACAATAATACCTCCCATATCCCGTAGGCGTAGTTGTCTGGCCACTTCGGTTGCTGCTATTAAATTTACTTCAAGCGCAGTGTCTTCTTGGTTTTTCGATTTGTTACTACGGTTACCGCTATTCACGTCTATTACGTGCATGGCTTCCGTGTGTTCAACCACCAAATAGGTTCCTCTGCTACTGGAAACAGTCTTTCCGAAGGACGTTTTAATTTGACGCTCAATACCAAATTTTTCATACATTGGTACTTTCGAGTCGTACAATTTGACAATATTCTCTTTGTCAGGTGCAATTTGCTGCACATAATCTTTTATTTGCAAGTAAAGGGTTTCGTCGTCGATATGTATTGCCGAAAAATCGTCGTTAAATACATCTCGAATAATTGAAGCTCCTCGGTTTAACTCGCTTAGCACCTTGCTGGGGTGGTGCGCTCCCCGTAGCTTTTTACACATCGCTGTCCAGCGATCCATGAGATTTTGTAAATCTCCATCCAGTTCTGCTACTTTTTTGCCTTCTGCTACAGTACGTATAATTACGCCAAATCCTTTGGGTTTTATACTGGTTACTAGGCGTTTTAGCCTTTCTTTTTCATCTTTGCTGTCTATTTTTTGTGAAATAGAAACACGGTCTGAAAAAGGAACCAATACTATATACCGACCAGCAATGGAAAGCTCTGAGCTTATCCGCGGGCCTTTAGTGGATATAGGTTCTTTTACAATTTGTACCAGAATAGATTGATTAGACTTTAAAGCATTATTAATGCCGCCGTTTTTATCAATCTCTTTTTCAAAAGGGAAATCCTTTAAAGAATAGTCTTTAAGTTTACCTGTGCTTACACGTTTTACGAATTTTAAAAGAGAAGTGACCTTTGGTCCCAAGTCGTGATAATGCAAAAATGCATCTTTTTCGTAACCAACATTAACGAAGGCTGCGTTAAGACCGGGAACTGTTTTCCGTATTTTGGCGATAAACACATCACCTACCGAAAACTTATTGTCCTCTTCTTCTTTATGTAATTCTAATAGTTTTCCATCTTTTAAAAGGGCAAAATCAACTTCTTGTGAACTGGATCTAATAAATAATTCGTAGCTCACTTGTAATTAATTTTTATCCCGCCCCAATTGGGGTTCCGGGATGGATTAAACAATATTTTATCACAGGTTTTTTTGTATTCAGAATACTAATATATTCAGAATAACCCGTCGAAACTACGCAGTTTTTAAGGTAAGCAAACGTTGTAATTTCATTTTCAAAGAACGTTTTAAATTTCTTTATTTCATTTTGTTGCTTCAGTTTTGAAGCAACAAAATGAAAGGTCTTTAAACGAAAAAAGTAGTTTAGAAACTACTTTTTCTTTTTGTGGCGATTAGCGCGTCTTCTTTTCTTACGCTTGTGTGTCGCTACCTTATGTCTTTTTCTTTTTTTACCACTTGGCATATTAAGCTTGTTTTTGTGTTATTATTATTTTACTTCCACATTGGTTTTTACACCTTCTACAAATACTTTTGCTGGTTTAAAAGCGGGAATGTTGTGTGCGGGAATCTTGATTGTTGTGTTTTTAGAGATATTTCTACCTGTCTTTTCAGCTCTTTTCTTGATGATAAAACTTCCAAAACCTCTTAGATAAACATTGTCACCACCTTCAAGGGTGTTTTTAACTTCACTCATAAAAGTTTCAATCACTGCCTGTACGTCAGCTTTTTCCATTCCTTCCTTTTCTGAGATTTTCGCTACAATATCTGCTTTCGTCATTATTATAAATTTTTATTTAGGGTTATTTTTTTCAAGAGGGCAAATATAACAATTTTAAAATCAAATACTCAAACCTTAATCCTTTAAAATATAAACAGATAAACCCTATTTTTGCTAGATGCCAGAAAATACAAATTTTTTTCGTAATAAGCTAATAGCGTGGTACTTAGATAATAAGCGAGAATTACCTTGGCGAAAAACGACCAATCCATACCATATTTGGTTGAGTGAAATTATACTTCAGCAAACACGAGTTGCACAAGGTTTACCCTATTATTTAGCATTTATTGAGGAGTTTCCAACCGTTTTCGATCTTGCGGCTGCTCCGCAGGAAAAAGTTTTAAAGTTATGGCAGGGATTAGGGTATTATTCACGTGCTAGAAACTTACATGCCTCATCAAAATATGTTTCAGAAACATTAAATGGAGAGTTTCCTACAAACTATAAAGGTCTTTTAAAATTAAAGGGAGTAGGAGATTATACCGCTAGTGCCATCGCGTCTATTTGTTTTGATGCCGCCGAAGCGGTGGTAGATGGTAATGTGTATCGAGTGCTCTCTAGAGTTTTTGGAATCGCTACACCTATTAATAGTACTGCCGGAAAAAAAGAATTTAAAAGCCTTGCGCAACAACTAATTGATACAAAAGAGCCGGGGACCTACAATCAAGCTGTTATGGAATTTGGTGCTCGGTATTGTGTGCCTCAAAATCCACAATGTGAAACTTGTATATTTAATGAGCGTTGCGAAGCTTATAAAAAAGATTTAGTTTCCTCTCTTCCGGTAAAATTGAAAAAGAATAAAGTAAAGAAACGTTACTTTAATTATATGGTATTACTTTCTGAAAACGGTGAAACTGTACTTAATCAACGAACCGGGAAAGGAATTTGGCAACAATTGTATGAATTTCCCTTGCTTGAAAGTAAAAAGGAAGTTTCCGAAAAAGAATTAGTAGCATTAGAATCGTTTCAAAGCTTTTTCGAAAAAATACAAATTGATTCTATTTCATTATATAATGACACTTTAGTAGTGCATAAATTATCACACCAACATCTTTTTACACGTTTTTGGATTGTTGAAGTTTCAGAAATAAAACAGAAAACTATTCCTTTTTCAGAAATAGAGCAATACGCTGTACCCGTCTTAATTGAAAATTTTATTTCAAACTTTTCGGTTTTTAAAAACTGAAAAATTCGCTATCTTTAAAACTATATATACCTTTGTAAATTAATACAATAATTATGAGTGGAACATTAAATAAAGTGATGCTAATTGGGCACACGGGCGATGAAGTGAAAATGCATTATTTTGAAGGTGGCGGAAGCATTGGGCGTTTCCCTCTGGCAACCAATGAGACATATACCAATCGTAATACTGGTGAGCGAGTTTCTAATACCGAATGGCATAACGTTGTTGTGCGTAATAAGGGTGCTGAAATTTGCGAAAAATACCTTAAAAAAGGGGATAAGGTTTATATTGAAGGACGTATAAAAACACGTAAGTGGCAAGATGATAGCGGGAACGATCGTTATAGCACCGAAATACAATGTACCGATTTTACTTTTTTAAGTCCTAAAAATGAAAACGAAGGAGGTGGCGCGATGCCTCAAAATAAAAGTACTAGTCACTCAAATAACGCTAATTCTGGACAGCAGCAGCGTCAAAATCAACCGCAGCAAACTCAACAACCTGCTGGTGAAGAGGAGGATGACCTTCCTTTTTAGAATAAAAGGAGAATATAAGCTTTCAAGTTTAATATAACATATAATTTTGGATCCGGAACCCCCGAGTTTATTTATTACTGCATTACTAAGTTATACTGAAATACCCGGTATTGTCACACTTGTGGTTTTACTGCTTTGCTCGGCATTAATATCTGGCGCAGAAGTGGCCTTTTTTTCACTTGCTCCAACCGATTTTGATGCTGAAGAAAATAATGCAGCTTCAAAAAAACTGGAGATTGTCCAAAGGTTATTAAATCGTCCGAAAAAACTATTGGCGACTATATTGATAGCCAATAACCTTATAAATATAGCTATTGTCTTGTTGTTTGAATCACTGAGCGATAGCTGGTTTAGTGGGATAGATTATACGATAAACCTTTACTTTTTTCAATTGAGTTTGTTGCTACTTTTAAAAATTGGAGTTGCTACTTTCTTGATTTTGCTTTTTGGAGAAATCTTACCAAAAATATATGCTAGTCGGAATAAGGTGAGCTTTTCGTTGTTCATGGCGTATCCATTACAAGTGCTTGACAAAGTATTTTCGCCGCTCAGTTTGCCTATGCGAAGTACTACTATTTATATACATAATCGGTTTGGTAAACAAAAAGCAAATATTAGTGTAGATCAACTATCGCAGGCATTAGATTTAACAAGTGAAGCCGATACCACTCATGAAGAACAAAAAATACTAAGAGGTATTGTCACTTTTGGGAATACTGACACCAAACAGGTTATGAAACCGCGGATGGATATTTTTGCGCTCAACGAAGAGTTGTCGTATAAGGAAATAATGCCGCACATTATGGAAAACGGTTATTCCCGTATTCCTGTGTATAAAGATAGTATTGACAATATAACTGGTATTCTATATGTAAAAGATTTAATGCCGTATATAGACCGAAAAACGTTTGATTGGAAATCTTTAAAACGCGATTCGTATTTTGTGCCCGAAAATAAAAAACTGGATGATTTGCTTAATGAGTTTAAGGAAATGAAAATGCATCTTGCTATTGTAGTAGATGAATACGGAGGCACTAGCGGATTGATTTCTTTAGAAGATATTATTGAAGAAATCGTAGGTGAAATTAGTGATGAGTTTGACGATGAAGATTTGGTTTTTTCAAAATTGGACGAAAACAATTATGTTTTTGAAGGTAAAACGCCATTGAAAGATTTTTACAAAGTAATTAGTGTGGAAGATCCACAAGTTTTTGAATCTGAAAAAGGAGAGGCCGAGACTCTTGCAGGCTTCTTATTGGAGATTTCAAAAGGATTTCCGAAGAAAAACGAAATAATAACCTTCCATAGCTATTCGTTTACTATTGAAGCGTTCGAAAATAAACGTATTAAA
Organism: uncultured Marixanthomonas sp.; assembly: GCF_963974425.1. Classification (NCBI taxonomy): domain Bacteria; kingdom Pseudomonadati; phylum Bacteroidota; class Flavobacteriia; order Flavobacteriales; family Flavobacteriaceae; genus Marixanthomonas; species uncultured Marixanthomonas sp. The sequence continues at coordinate 13,180 of NZ_CAXBCK010000031.1, read as the reverse complement.
CAAATTAAACTTTCTATCAAAATATGAGGTTTTTAGCAGCTCTTTTCCTTTGTATTTTTATAATAGCCTGTAATGAAGAGGTGGTTGTAAAACCTGCTGCAAAACTAAGGTTAGAGTACCCGAAAAATAACTATAAAAAAGTGGCTATTGATTGTCCGTTTTCTTTTAAAATGAACACCAATGCTACATTGGACGCTACTCACGGCTGTAACCTTGATGTTGAGTATCCAGATATGAAAGCTACTGTTTACCTTACCTACCAATCTGTGAAAAACCACAATATTGACTCGTTGTTGTATGATGCTCAAAAGCTCACCTACGATCATACCATAAAAGCCAATAGCATTTTAGAACAGCCGAGGGTAGATTCTATAAACAAGGTGTATGGTATGTTTTATATGATTGATGGCAATGCCGCAACGCAATCACAGTTTTATGTAACCGACAGTGTAAACCATTTTATCACTGGTTCCTTATACTTTAAAGCCAAACCTAATTTCGATTCTATTTATCCGGCAGCCATGTACCTTCGGGAAGATATTAGAGTATTGATGGAAACAATGGAATGGAAATAATCCCTTTTACTTTTTTGAACTTCTGAAGGGTTAAAAATCCATCCTATTTCCCGAACTTTGCCGCTTCAATTTTTGAAGCATGAAAGGCATTGATAAAAAATGGATTTATTTGGCTATTCTCTCAGTGGTTTGGGGTAGTTCATTTATTCTTATAAAAAAAGCGCTAATTGGTCTTACGCCACTTCAGTTGGGCGCGCTTCGTAGCTTATTTGCCGCTATTTTTTTGTTGATTATTGGTTTCAGAAAATTAAAAACCATAAAAAAGCAAGAATGGAAATGGATTGCTGTTTCTGGCTTTTTAGGAACCTTTATACCTGCTTTTCTCTTTGCTTTTGCCGAAACTGAAATTGATAGTGCTATTGCTTCCGTTTTAAATTCCACTACGCCAATAATGACTCTTCTTTTGGGGGCTATTGCTTTTAGCATTGGTTTTACTAGAAATCAATTAATTGGTGTTGTAGTAGGGCTTTTAGGGAGTTTTCTTCTTATTTGGAGTGGTAGTGAGGTAAACCCCAATCAAAATTATTGGTATGCCGGATTAATACTCTGCGCATCGATTTGTTACGCTTGTAATGTAAATATTATAAAACGACACCTTCAAAATGTTTCTGCATTGGCTATTACCGCAGGGCAATTTTCAGTAATTATTGTACCAGCCATCCTTGTTTTATTTAGTTCGGACTTTTTTTCTGAAGCTACAATGCAGTCTGAAGAATTATATCCATCCTTAGGATATTTATTAATTTTATCAGTCATTGGTACTGGCTTGGCAAAGGTTCTATTTAATAGTTTAGTGCAAATGAGCACGCCGGTTTTTGCTTCTTCAGTAACATATACCATTCCTATTATTGCTTTATGTTGGGGGGTTCTAGATGGTGAACAATTTAGTTTATTTCAGTTGTTTGCGGCAGCAGTTATTTTAGTTGGTGTGCTACTTTCAAAGAAAAGTTAACAAACTCTTTAGAAGAATATTTTGTAACTTTCAGTAGCTTTAAAAGCTAAACCAACTATTATGTTTAAAATTTATTCACGGTACGGAGTTATAATTGCAGTGGCACTAATTATCTATTTTTTGTTATTGAAATTATTTGGTTTACATCAATATCCTATTTTAAGTGCTGCAAATGGTGTAATTTATGGAGCAGGTATTTTACTAGCTATAAAGAAATACAAAGCTGAAGCCACTAAATTTCAGTATGAAAAAGGGTTTGAAGTCGGTTTCCTCTGCGGAGGGATAGCAACCGTGCTTTTCACTATTTTTATGTCTTTGTATATTTTTGAATTGGATACTGAATTCGCGCATTATATATTAGATTCGTGGAATATGAACTTTAATAAAGGAACGCTTATTTTAATTATTTCAATTGCTATGATGGGGATTTCCACATCGTTGGTGCTAACCTTGGCATTTATGCAATTATTAAAAGACTCTTGGAACACCCCTGAGGGTAAACGAAATACAATGTAAATTACTCTCAAAACAGGTTGTAAGTTTAAATTATTAGAATTATATTTGCACCCGCCTTAAATATAGGCGGGCTTTTTATAGTGAAAAGCTTTAAATAAATTAATATCATAAACGATACGCTATGTATGCAATTGTAGAGATAGCAGGGCAGCAATTTAAAGTTGCGAAAGACCAAAAAGTCTTTGTTAACCGTTTGGCCACAGAAGAAGGAAAAAATGTCGATTTCGACAACGTACTTCTTATTGGTGACGGAGACAATGTTACTGTTGGCGCCCCGGCTATAGACGGAGCTCTTGTTGGAGCAAAAGTCTTAAGACACCTAAAAGGTGACAAAGTAATAGTTTTCAAAAAGAAACGTAGAAAAGGTTACCGTGTTAAAAACGGTCACAGACAAGCCCTTTCTGAAATCGTAATTGAAAGTATTGCTTCTTCTGGAGCTAAAAAGAAATCTTCTGCTAAAAAAGAAGAGACTAAAAAAGCAGCTCCGAAAAAAGAAACCAAAGCAGCTGCTCCTAAAGCAGAAACCAAAAAAGCTGAACCTAAAAAGGCAGCTCCAAAAAAGTCAACTAAGGCAGACGACCTTAAAAAGATTGAAGGAGTTGGACCAAAAGCTATGGAAGCGATGGTTGATGCAGGAATTGATACTTTTGCAAAAGTAGCAAAGGCAAAACCTGAAAAATTAACTGAAATTCTAACTGAAGCAAGTTCAAGATTAGCTCATTTAGTTACCGACACTTGGCCACAGCAAGCTCAATTAGCTGCAGATGGTAAGTGGGACGAACTAGAAAAGTTACAAGACGAACTTGACGGTGGAAGAAAATAATAACATTTAAAAACCCCTGAATTATGGCACATAAAAAAGGAGTAGGTAGTTCTAAAAACGGTAGAGAGTCAGAATCGAAACGCTTAGGTGTGAAGATTTATGGTGGCCAAGCAGCTATCGCAGGAAATATCATCGTAAGACAACGAGGTATGGAGCATCACCCAGCAGATAATGTATATGCCGGTAAGGATTATACATTGCACGCACAAGTAGATGGTGTTGTGAAATTTACCAAGAAGAGAAATAACAAATCGTACGTTTCTATTGTACCTAGTGCAGAAGCATAAGTAATTGTTATTACAAATTTTTAAAACCCTTAGTTAACTTTTATCTAAGGGTTTTTTGTGTTCTAATTTGGTTCTATTCCATTATATAGTGGGAAGCTGTTCAAACTCTTTTTTAGATATAGGGTTGGACATTAAGGTCCATTTTATATCTTCTGGGTAATGTGTTTTAATAAAATATGTAGGATCCGTATTAAACCAATACATGTTTGGTTTGTGGTTTCTTTTTTGACTGCTTGCTAAGCTAATATCCAATAAATGCCATTTGCCATTAATTTTCACTGCATTCCAAGTATGGTCAACTTGCTTTCTATTATTTGTACTGTAATACTTTTTACTATAGCCGTGTATTACTTGGCTCTCAATCCCTGCTTGCTTACAAAGCTCTCCATATAAAAATGCATACCCACCACACAGTGCTTTTTTACGTTTCAATACGCTTTTAAGTACATTGTATTCTGAAGTGTATATTGACTTCTGAAGGTTAGCATCGGTGCGCAATTCATTATCATATTCAATATTGCTGGCTATCCATAAAAAAATAGCTTTTGCTTTTTCGAAGTCTGTGCGGCTATATTTAGTAATCTGCTTTGCTAGGCTTTTAGTATTGATTGGCATTCCTTTTTTTGAAACCTTTACTCTTTCAGAAGAAACACGTGTATTAATTACATCGCCTATTTGAGCATAGCCATTCATAACAGAAAGACCAATGCATAAAAAAATAACTAAAGTGTATTTGCCCATAGCAGAAGTATTACCTTATGCTAAAACGAGTAACAAATCAATTTATTTTTTTAGAAACTGAATTAAAGGCGTAATAAACTTATCAAAACTTTCAATATGAGGTAAATGGCCAATACCTTCAATCTCTACTAATTTTGAATTCGGGATTTTTTCTTGAGTAGCCTTTCCTAGCTTATCATATAAACCCATTGTTTTTCGCACCTCTTCACTAACCAATGGTTTTCCTAAAGCTGTTCTATCTCTCGTTCCTATAATTAATAGCGTAGGACTAGTGATTTTTTTAAACTCATAAACCACCAGTTGTGTAAAAATCATATCATAAGTTAAGGCAGCATTCCAAGCGATGGTCTCATAGTTAGGACTTAGTGTCCATCCTGCTAATAAATTAACCCATTCATCATATTCAGGCTTCCATTTTCCATCGTAATAATTACTTTTCTGGTACGATTTAATTTTTTCGTAGTCTTTTTTCAACTCATTTTTGTACCACCAATCTATAGACTGATACGGAACTTTTAGTTTCCAATCTTCTAAGCCAATTGGATTTTCTAAAATTAATTTTTCTATGGCTTCAGGATACATTAAGGCAAATCGGGTAGCTAACATACCTCCCATCGAGTGCCCTAAAACTGCTGTTTCTGAAACTTCCAAAGTATTTAAAAGCTGTTTTGTATTTTCTGCTAACTGCTGAAATGTATATTGAAAATGCGCTGGTTTTGAAGATTTACCAAATCCAATTTGATCAGGCATGATAACTCGGAAACCTTCTTTAAGAAGTGCTTTAGCGGTAGTTTCCCAATAAGCACCATTGAAGTTTTTTCCGTGGAATAAAAGAATGTTTTTTCCATTGTAATTATCTGGGGTAACATCCATATAACCCATTTTTAATTCCTGCTGCTGAATATCAAGATTGATGAAATCTACTTTAAAAGGATATTCATAATTATTCAACATGATATCTAGTTGCTTTAAATCGTCTTTTTGGGCATACGAACTAAAACATATAAATAAAGTGAGGATAGCTACTTTAAGTTTCATAAGAGTGTTTTAAATTAAATCTATATAAAGTTATGAAAGCTAGTTGTAATAGTGAAAGTTTTAAGTAGACCTTAAGGTTTTACAGCTTAAATTAGTCTCAAAAATAAAAAACCCCCACAATAACTGTGAGGGTTTTCTTTTTTCTAATGCGCGGAGCGCAGTCTAAATTCTAATAGCGAAGCGATCTAATATCTGTAGTATTCAGGCTTGAATGGGCCTTCTACTTCCACGCCGATGTATTTGGCTTGCTCTTCGCTTAAATCAGTCAATTCTACACCAATTTTTTCTAAATGTAACTTCGCTACTTTTTCATCTAAATGCTTTGGTAGCATATACACTTTGTTTTCATATTGATCTGTGTTTTTCCACAATTCAATTTGCGCTAATGTTTGATTTGTAAACGAGTTACTCATCACAAAACTTGGGTGACCTGTGGCACAACCTAAGTTTACCAAACGACCTTCAGCTAACAAAATAATATCTTTACCATCAATGGTATATTTATCTACTTGTGGCTTTATCTCTACGTGCGAATTTCCGTGGTTTTCTTTTAACCAAGAAACAGCAATTTCATTGTCAAAGTGGCCAATATTACAAACGATGGTTTTGTCTTTCATCGCTTCAAAATGCTCACCGCGAACAATATCTTTATTTCCAGTTGTGGTAATTACAATATCAGCTTTACCAACAACAGTTTCCAGTTTTTTCACTTCAAAACCGTCCATTGCAGCTTGTAATGCACAAATTGGATCAATTTCAGTAACCGTAACAATCGCTCCAGCACCTCTAAAAGAAGCAGCAGTACCTTTACCTACATCACCATAGCCACATACCACAACGCGCTTTCCAGCTAGCATAACATCGGTAGCACGACGAATAGCATCTACGGCACTTTCGCGACATCCGTATTTGTTGTCAAATTTACTTTTAGTAACACTATCATTTACGTTTATTGCTGGCATGACCAATGTTCCGTTTTTCATACGTTCGTATAAACGGTGCACCCCAGTTGTTGTTTCCTCAGAAAGGCCTTTAATTCCAGAAGCCAGTTCTGGATATTTATCAAAAACCATATTAGTAAGGTCTCCACCATCATCAAGAATCATATTTAACGGCTTACGATCTTCCCCAAAGAAAAGTGTTTGTTCAATACACCAGTTAAATTCTTCTTCGGTCATTCCTTTCCAAGCATATACCGGAATTCCAGCATCAGCAATGGCTGCGGCAGCTTGATCTTGGGTAGAGAAAATGTTACACGAGCTCCAAGTTACTTCTGCGCCCAATTCAATAAGGGTTTCAATTAAAACCGCAGTTTGTATGGTCATGTGCAAACATCCGGCGATACGGGCACCTTTTAAAGGCTGCTCGTTTTTATATTCTTCACGTAGCGACATTAAGCCTGGCATTTCTGCTTCAGCTAGCTCAATTTCTTTACGTCCCCAATCTGCTAGGGAAATATCTTTTACTTTATACGCCGTGTAAGGCACTGTTTTCGTTGACATATTCTTATCTTTGAATTAACAATTTTTTTATCTGCTAACTGATATTGCTCAGTTTTCAGGTTGCAAAAATACATAATATCTAGTAAACGTTTATGCCACTTTACAAAACTATAACAGTAAATAAAACGACTAAGGTCTTGATTTGGAAGATAGAAGAATCGTACGAATTTCTTTCGGACGGAATTTCACTAACCAATCATTGCCAAGAACGTGTAGATGGTATGAAAAGCGACCTACACCGGCGCGGATTTATGAGCGTTCGTCATTTATTGGCAGCTGCCGGTTATACGGATCACGACTTGTATTATGATGATAAAGGCAAGCCACATTTAACCGATGATAAACATATTTCGATTACGCATTCTTTTATTTTTTCGGCGATTATAATCAGTGACCAAGAAGTGGGGATTGATATTGAAAAACAACGTCAAAAAATATTAAAAATCGCTCATAAATTTACCCCGATTGAAGAATATAGAACCCTCGCTAACGATGATGCCGTGATGCGGAAACTCACCATGGTTTGGGGCGCAAAGGAATCGTTGTATAAAAGTTTTGCCCGAAAAGGCGTCAGTTTTTTAGAACATATTTATGTTGAGGATTTCAGGTTGGACGATCTGCAATCTACTGCCGAAGTTTCTTTTGAAGACAAAGAAGAAACCTATAAAGTATGGTTTTTAGAATTTGAAGGGTTTACGTGTGCTTACGCGCTAATTTCTGAAAAAATTAGATAATGAACCAGTTTCATTATCAAAATATATTAAGTGATATTTCCGAAGGGAAAAAAAGCTTAGCAATTTTAATAGACCCTGATAAATTTTCAACGTTTGACACCGCTTCTTTTCTTCAACAACTGCCAACCGAAACTACACATTTATTTGTAGGTGGCAGTACAGATGCCAATGGTCATACCGAAGCTACAGTAAAAGCACTAAAAAATCATTCTCAGTTGCCTGTAATCTTGTTTCCAGGCGATCATACACATATCACCAAGTTTGCAGATGCTATTTTATTTCTTTCCCTACTTTCAGGTCGCAATCCAGAATATTTGGTAGGCCAACAATTAAAAGCTGTTGAGAAGCTAAAAGCATCAAAATTGGAAGTAATTCCTACCGGTTATATTTTGGTGGATGGTGGAACTGAATCTGCCGTAGCACGAGTTAGCAATACAAAACCGCTTTCCCAAGGTGCAGTTTCAACAATTGTACATACGGCAATTGCTGGCGAATTTATGGGCGCAAAATTAATTTATTTAGAAGCCGGAAGCGGAGCGATTAATCCGGTGAGGCCAGAAATTATTTCCGAAGTAAAAAAAGCCATTAACATTCCCCTTATTGTAGGTGGCGGTATTAAAACCGAAGCCCAGAAACAAGCAGCTTACATCGCCGGAGCAGATTTGATAGTAATGGGTACCGTTTTTGAAAAATAATGTAGCTCATTACTTCGTATTAATCCATTGCGTAACAATATCTTCAATTTCATTGTCTTCCCGCAATTGAATAATCTGTAAATCCACTTCTCTTCGTAAAGGACTGTCTAACGGAAAAATGAAACCATAATGTTGTGGTTGAATATTTTTTTTACTCAATTCAAAATTTTCTTTTTCCTTATTACTGAAAACATATTCCAACGGAACTACATCATATAAAACTGCATCTACTTCTTCGTTTAAAAGTAAATCATACGCTTCATTTACATTTTTTACTGGAACGGGCGTTCCGCCTACGTTTCGTACTTGATTAAGTACTTTATCATAGCTTGGCGTAGCAATTTTTTTTCCTTCTAATTGTCCTAATGATTTAATTGTTTTTTCCTGTTGGCTGCTCACGGTCAAAGTAGTGGCAATTCCCGCTACAAAAGAAGTTGCCATAATTAAAGAAATAATCATCCAAGCGCCCATTAAAAAGCGTCCCGGTATTGTTTTAGGGGCATAATCACCGTACCCAACCGTCGTCATCGTTACAATCGCTAGCCAGATTCCGCCACCAATTCCTTTTATAGGGTGTTTGCTGTATTCATCAGGGAATTTACGACCTTCCAATAACCAAAATAATTTACCTACGATGGTAAGGACAATTAGTAAAAAGCCCACAGCATATAAAAAGGTAGAAGAAAAGAAAGGTTTTAAATGATCCCAAAACGTGAGCTCCAATACCGGAGCTAAGATACCTAATTCGGTGTCATAAAACGGATGTGAAAAACTAACGGTTTCTGCCCGTAACGAGTTAATAGTTATAGGTCCGATTAGCACATCAATATCCCCATCTGTAGTGGCTTGCATGCCTTCTTCCACCGAGGCGTAATTTTTATACGTGTATTGTTTATCAATATTAAAAGCGATTTCTCGCCATAAATCGGGTACAATGCCTTCAGGTTTTTCATTATTAATGTAGAAAGGAGCAGAGCCAGCAATACCCACCCGTAATGAGGTAGAATCCTTTGCTGTTTGTCCTAAAACTGAAAGGCTAATGGCAAAAAATAAAAGATAAATAGCATTTTTGATCATAAAAATGAATTGGGTTTATATAAGGACTGTAAGGTCTGCCATAAAATATAGCGTATTTTTGTCAAAAACAATAACTGAACCCTTTTTAGTACTGAATGAGCGGAATTTACTTACATATCCCTTTTTGCAAACAGGCTTGCCATTATTGCGATTTCCATTTTTCAACTTCGATAAAGAAAAAAGGAGCAATGGTCAATGCATTGTGTGAAGAATTAATCCTTCGGAAAAAAGAAGTAACTGAAACCGTGCAAACTATTTATTTTGGAGGCGGAACCCCGTCATTGCTAACTTCAGAAGAATTAAAGCAGATTTTTGAAACGATATTTAAAAATTTTACAGTAGCTACCGATGCTGAAATCACCCTTGAAGCTAATCCAGACGATTTAACAAAAGACCGAATTGAAACAATAGCGAACAGTCCAATTAATCGGTTAAGCATCGGTGTACAATCTTTTTTTGAAGCAGATTTAACCCTAATGAACCGCGCCCACAATGAAAAAGAAGCTTTTTCATGTATTGAAGAAGCTAAAAAGAATTTCGACAATATAAGTATCGACCTTATTTACGGTATTCCGGGAATGACCAATAAACGCTGGAAACAGAATCTGCATACTGCCATTTCGCTTGATATTCCACATTTATCGTGTTATGCTTTAACTGTTGAGCCTAGAACAGCCTTGAAAAAATTTATTGAGAAAGGGATTGTTCCGCCAGTCGAAGATGCCGTTGCTGAAACGCATTATAAAACGCTGCTCAAAGAAACCGAAAGCGCCGGATTTGAAAACTACGAATTTTCAAATTTTGGAAAACCGGGTTATTATTCCCGAAACAACACTGCTTATTGGCAAGGAAAACCGTATTTGGGCATCGGTCCTTCGGCACACGGTTTTGACGGTAAGACGCGTAGTTGGAATGTTGCCAACAATGCCAAATACATTCAGGCAATTACTGCCGGAGAACTTCCGCAAGAGCAGGAAATACTTTCAATAAAAGATCGTTACAACGAATATATTATGACTGGTTTACGAACCAAATGGGGTGTTTCCTTGGATAAATTGGAAAATTCCTTCGGAAAAAAATATAAAGAGTACGCGTTAGAACAAGCGACTCAGCATTTAGATAAAGGCTTGTTGTTTTTAGAAGAAGACTCGCTTAAAGTTTCAAAAAAGGGAAAGTTCTTAAGTGATGGCATTGCTTCCGATTTGTTTTTAACAGATTAATCTCACAATAGAATCGTATATTACATTTTTAAAAACCAAGTATTTGCGCGCCACTTTTAACATAGACGGAATTTTAAAAACGGTCGATCTTTCAAAGCCTTTAGATCTTTCAATCCCATTACGAGCTTCAGAAAAGAATCCGGAAGCTTGGTATTTAAAACCGCCTAAAATTGAACCCGTTAAAATGGACGATTGGGTGGCAAAAGTAAGCGAAGGCGCTTCGGTTAATTTTAATAACATTGCTTTTAATCCACATGCCCACGGAACGCATACGGAATGTGTGGGGCATATTTCAGAAGAATTTTATTCAGTGAACGAAGCATTAAAAACCTTCTTTTTTTCGGCGGAAGTAATTTCACTCGTTCCAGAAAAAATAGGTGAAGATCAAATAATTCCGGCTTGCGAAATTAAATCAGCCCTTGAAAACAGAAACCCCGAAGCAATTGTCATTAGAACCTTGCCGAATACTTCAGAAAAAAAAGAAAGACACTATTCAAACACCAATTGGCCGTATTTACATGAAGAGGCCGCGTTATTGTTACGTGAAAAAGGAGTGAAACACCTGTTGATAGATTTGCCTTCAGTAGATAAAGAAAAGGACGAGGGAAAACTGTTGGCACACAAAGCATTTTGGAACTATCCAGAAAAGCCAAGATACCAAGCAACCATAACCGAATTTATTTATGTGCCCAACCAAGTGAAAGACGGCAGTTACTTGCTAAACCTACAAATTGCTTCGTTTCATAACGATGCGACGCCGAGTAAACCAGTTTTGTATAAATTTATCTAGATGAAAACAACACTTAAAATTGAGGAGTTTGCCCAGTTTATATTTGGAATCTTGTTGTTTTCACAACTGGAATTTTCGTGGTGGGTTTTCCCCATCCTATTATTACTGCCCGATATAGGTATGTTGGGATATCTGTTTAATACAAAAGTAGGTGCGGTCACCTATAATTTGTTTCATCATAAAGCAGTCGCAATCCTATTTATTATAGCAGGAATGCTTTATTTTGGTGAAATTTGTACTTTAATAGGTGTTATTCTGTTTTCCCATTCAGCAATGGATCGGATTTTTGAGTATGGCTTAAAATATCCAGACAGTTTTAAAAACACACATTTAGGAAGCATAGGAAACAATTAATATGGAATTACTTTTTATAGGTCTGGCTGTCGGAGCTGTAGTGGCGTACTTTATTTTCTCTTGGTTTGTGGGTTCTCGAAAAAAAGAGAAAGTACATTCACAATCCGTGGTATTGATGGAGCGCATTCGCAGTGTCTGTAAGTTTATCACGGTGGAAGGCGATTTTTCTGAAATTTACCACTACGAAAGCGTAAAGGACAAATGGCTCAACGTTATTTTAGGAAAGAAAAAAGCGCTTATTTTAATTGAAGCGAAAGCTCACGTGGGGTTCGACCTCACGAAGATTAACATGAATGCCGATACCAAAAATAAAATGATCACGTTGACCAATTTCCCCCAACCGGAACTGATGACCATCGAAACCGACTTTAAATATTACGACAAACGCGAAGGGTGGGCAAACCCGTTTACGTCATCCGACTTAACCGATATTAACCGCGAAGCCAAACAACATATTATCGATAAAGTACCAAGCAGTGGTTTGTTACTAGAAGCTTCCAACCAAGCGATGGAAACTATAAAACTGATGGAAAAATTGGTAGAAACCATCAATTGGAAATTGGATTATTCGGCTTTGGAAACCGATCGCAACGCTCAAGAAAAAATTTCAGAAAGAGGTGAGAAGTAAGCTTTATTCATATGTTAAAGCAATAATTTTCTGCTTTCTATTTGGGAGCGGTTCATTTTCTGTGAAAGCCCAAAACTATGAGCAAGTAGATGCTACTATTCAATTGTATCCTAATGAGTTTGACAACCCCGAAAAGCTTTCAAAGTTTATTTCGCGCGATTTTATTTCCGAAGAAGATAAAGTTCGCGCCATTTATACTTGGATTATAAACAACGTGGCTTATGAACCTTCGGAATACAAAAAATTCAATTATAACTTTAAAAATTTTAGAGAGCGAAACCAAAAGGAAGAAGCGACTCGAAAAAAAATAATCGAACGTACCCTACAAGAAGGAATCGCCGTTTGCGAAGGTTATGCGATGCTTTTTGAGCGTTTGTGTGAACTTCAGGGAATTAAAAACTATTTGGTTAGGGGTGATATAAAAGCCAGTTTTAATGATATTGGCCGCCCTTTTAAAAACACACATATGTGGAATATCGCCACCATTGATGGAAAGCAATACCTATTCGATCCTACGTGGGGAGCGGGAAAATACAATGGGAAGTTTATAAAAGAACCTACTTATTTTTATTACAAAACGCCACCTAAACTGTTTTTTAAAACCCATTATCCGGCGATGTATGAAGATGCGTTGATTGATGCTGTAATTTCAAAAGAAGTATTCGCTAATATGCCGATTATTATTCCAGAAACCCTACGAAGGGAAGATGTGGAGAAGCCGTTAGCTGGTGTTATTTCTTCGGAAGATGATGATGGGTATATTGATTTTCAAATCCGAAATAGTAATGCTTCCACCATTTCGTACAGCTTCGGGGAAAAACCGATTGCTATTTCAGAAATTAAAAAAGAAGCGAATGTCATTACGTTTAAAGTTCCGTTGCAATTAGGTGTTTCCACACTTTTAATTTACTTTGACGGCGAACCAGCGTTAGGCTATAAAATTGATTAAGGATGAATATTGAAGCATTTCGAGACTATTGCTTATCAAAAAAAGGCGTAACCGAATCGCTACCATTTGGTCCAGATGTTTTAGTTTTTAAAGTAATGGATAAAATGTTTGCCTTATGTGCTTTAGAAAAAATGCCTGCTACTGCCAACCTAAAATGCGATCCAGAACGGGCTATTGAATTGAGAGAGGAATATGACGGCTTCATCACAGCCGGTTATCATATGAGCAAAAAACACTGGAACACTGTCGAATTGGAACGCAACATTCCAGCCGATTTGCTACTAGAGTTAATTGACCAT